>JAPZAS010000014.1 GCA_027460525.1 Candidatus Methanoperedens sp. | reverse complement strand
GACAAACGAGTCTTTTTCATCTACGGACAGCACAAGGTCTTTTTTAAACTCGCTTCCAGCGCCAACAGCCTGGGCGAGATTAAAGGAATCGTAGCATTCACGGTTTATGGAGTATTCGGTCGCCTTTCTGTACGTTATTTCAGCTCTGATGTCATGAAATGAGATTTTAACTCCTTTTAATTCCCTTTCCACAAAAGCCTGGTTTATTCCGTATCTCCTTGCATACTGGGATGTGAGGATTCCTGCGCATACCTTTTTTTTCTCGCAAGGGTCTATTATCAGGGTTTTATTGCCAAGCGTTGATAGCTTTTCTGCCGCAAAAGAGCCGGCAGGCCCAGCTCCGATAACTGCAACATCATATTTCATGAGAACCTCGAATCTATTTTCTCAGTCAGGATATACGCAGAATCAAATGCGATAAGGATTAATAAAGCGTTTATCCCGATTATATTCAGAATCACAAGCACCAGTATTCCAAGCTTGAGGAATAACCTGTAATCGAATGCCGCATTCAAAGCCGGAAATTTTATTATCTCTTTCAATTCATCGAGGGCTGCAAGCGTGGCAATCGGAAATACCACAGGCGAGAGTTTAGCGCCATATAATAAAATAACAATAAGTATCGCACCAAGCCCGAAATAATGACCTGTGCTGTTTATCTTGCCAGTTATTAAACATCCAAGCACGATGCCCCCGAAAAGCAGGGATGCATCAGCATCCTCGAGCATCAAAACCCCCATTATTAAGCCGTATGTAATCCCGAGCGGTATGGCAAAAAGGGTATGGAAAAGCTTTCTATCTGCAATATCATCGGTAAGCTTGATCAACGAACCTGCAAGAAAACCCAGTATCAAAAGTGTTGGTAATTCCACGCCTCAGATGCTAATTTTAAGAATTAAATAGGTTTCTGTCCAATAGAGGAAATAGCAGGCAGTTTGGGATTATGGTGGTGTAAAAAAGTTTATTACTGCCTGCCATTAGTTCGTATAATGGCGAATTGGGTATTTATAGTTTACGTGGATTAGGTTCTGTCAAGTTGGTGTTTGCTGTGATGCCCTGTCAAAATTCGTTTGCTGGATTTCCTGAAATGCGGTTAGTGAATTGATAACTACCTGAATTTATTACTGCTGTATACCGTTAAATTTATCTTGCATCATCATCATTATTTAAACTTCATGGTGGGGTCTTCATTAATGACAAAGGTCACTGCCATAATAGGTTAAACCCTAATTGTAACAGGAGGAAAGAATATGCCGTCAAAAGTATCACATATCGTAGTCGACAGCGTTCTGTATGATGTGCAGAAACTTACAGCAGATACGCAAGCTCAATTCGTGAAAATGGTACCGAGTAGTGGAATAGACGTACTTTTAAAGAACCCGACATACAAAGATGTCAAAAAAGTAAAAAATATTACAATATAGTCCGGTGCCGAATAAGAAAGAGCGATTTTTCGCTCTCTCTTTTAAGAACCGTACGTGAAACTTTCCGTACGATGTACCTGTATAAAACAAATCTACCTCAAATTTACTGTTATGAAAGTTAGATTAATTGCTGAATCTACTTTTTCAAGATTTATATTTTGTGCTCAACAAAAAGCGATTGTTGTATACAATACTTTAGCCGAAACAGAGTTTTTAAAAATGAAATTATCAGGCACCATTGTTTTTCTGATGCTCTGACTGGCTTGCATTCTGGATTAGTGTTATCGACTTATTCTCACCTTCTACCTCTGTCCCGCAAGCTTCCGCATGGGTTTTTCCCTTTAGTGCCTCATGTGGTCTCATGTATTTGTAGAATATTTGATCGCCAGCGATGATAGGTGTATCCGTGTATCACACGGGCTTTCCAGCCACTTCTGGTTTAGTTTCCACATCATACTCATCAAATATCTCCCCCACCAGCTCCTCAAGAATATCCTCTATCGAAACCAAACCTATAACCCTCATATCATTATCCACCACTACTGAAATATTCATTTTCTTTTGCTGGAGGTCTTTCAGGATTGATGAGATTTCTTCTCCAGCTTTCACCACCAGGAGCGGACGCAGAACCTGGAACACTTTTATCCGGTTGAGGTCATAATCCCTGAACTTCAGGAAATCCTTCGCATAAATCATTCCCACTATATTATCGAAATCCCCTCTATACACGGGTAACCTTGAATGACCCGACTTATTTATCAATTCAAGCGCGGCATCAAGCGTTTCCGATTCTTCTATGCATACAATTTTTTCTCTCGGGGTCATAACTCCGTGCGCTTTCCCATTGGTAAATTCAAAGACCCTGTGTATCAGCTCTCGCTCGTGTTTTTCAATCGTCCCCTCCTTTTCCCCCACCTTCAACATCATCTTAATCACCTCCTCTGTAACGAAAGGGTGTCTTACCCTCTCTTTACCTCCGAAAAGCGCAATCAGGAAATTTACAATCGTTGTAATAAAAAAGACAACTGGTTTCAGGATCTTGATCACAGTCAGTATGGGTTTTGCAACATGCATCGCCGTATATTCAGAGTTCCTCGAAGCAAGCGTTTTTGGAAAAACCTCCCCGAAAACAAGGATAAAAAAGGTCATCACACCTGTGGCTATCGCAATCCCGCCGCTTCCAAAAAACCGCAGCGCTGCGTCGGTAGCCAGTACTGAGGCGCTGATATTGACGATATTGTTGCCTATCAGGATTGCAGCAAGGAACTGTTCAGGGTTTTCAAGTAATTTGATCAGGAGCTTTGCTCTTTTATCCCCGGTTTCTGCAAGATGCCTTATCCGTATTTTATTAACCGAAAGAAGTGCCGTTTCAGAGAGAGAAAAAAAAGCAGAAAATACAATCAGCACGGATATGATTAAAATTTCAGTTGTAATCCATGAATCCATTGGATTTGATCAGTTCTTTTAACTGCAAACGTAGATATAAGCATAGCGCTTATCTGTATCCATGCTCGTTCTTGCAGAATTCGAATTCGATCTTGGCACCGATGCCGGAATAATCTACGAGTCGCTGCTTCCTGAACTTGAGGAAGAGTACCAGCGCACAAAAACAACCCTTGAATCGCAGAATAATGTACTTATCCTGAAAGTGGAGGCAGGCGACTTTGTATCGATGAGGGCTGCGCTGAACGGATGGCTTCGCCTTGTGAAAATCACAACTGAGATGTGCTCTATAACACAAGTTATAAATTAATGACGCACAATACTACACCAGACTTACAGGTGAATTAAATGAGTTCAGAATTACCCCCGCAGATTCAAAACCAGCTTGCGCAGTTGCAGCAGATACAGCAGCAGGCGCAGGCGCTTGCAGTTCAGAAAAACCAGGTTGATATCAATTTAAAAGAAACAGAACTGGCACTTTCGGAACTTGAAAAACTTGATGCTGATGCCGTGGTTTACAGAGCCATAGGAGATTTACTGATAAAAACAGAGCGCGATAAGACAAAAGAAGCTCTCATTGAAAAAAAGGATACACTGAGTCTGCGGGCGCAGACGCTTGCACGTCAGGAAGAGCGCATCCAGAAGCGATTCCAGCAGTTACAGGAGCAGCTCAAACAGGCAATCGGGACTCCAGCAGCCCAATAAATCATGGAGATAGACGAGTCAGGGTTCTATAATCAACTGCTGGATTACAACAATATCCTCTACCTGTGCCACAGAAATGCAGACGCTGATGCACTGGGAAGCGCGTTTGCCCTGAAAGAAGCAATTGGAGGTACTGTTGGGGTCATCGAGGGATGCGACAGGGTAGCGGCACAGATTGCCAGGCAGTTAAATATCGAATTCGTCACAAATCCGGCAGATGATTATGACTTTGTGGTGGTGGTGGATACCTCTACACCCGTCCAGTTAAATGGATTTGGGCTAAAAAATTACGCTGTCATCGACCACCATGCAACCTCGTCGCTGAACGAAAATGCAGCCTTTTACCTTCACAGGAATAAGAGTTCAACCGCCGAGATTACTCTTGATGTCCTAAAAACAATGGGGGCTCCTATAATGAGGCGGACTGCCTTTGCCCTGATGTCGGGCATCATCACAGACACAGGCAACTTCAGGCATGCTTCATCGGATTCCTTCAAGGCTGTGGCTGAATTGATAGATTTATGCGGCATAGAGTACGGTGAGGTGATCGACCTCCTATCCTCCATACCTCAGGATGTTTCCATGCGCATTGCTTTTTTAAAAGCAGCCCAGCGCACCAGGATTGAGAGGGTAGAGGACTGGATAATTGTTACCTCGCAGGTCAGCTCCTTTGGCGGCGCGGCAGCATCCAGTTTGATCTCCATCGGGGCGGATGTGGCTATTGTGGCATCCAAGAAGGATGGTGTGGTCAAGGTGAGCGCACGTGCAAGGAGGGAAGCCCAGAATGCAGGCGTGAATCTTGCAAAATTAATGGAGAATATAAGCGTACAGTTCAAAGGCACAGGCGGAGGACATGAAGGCGCAGCTGGAATGGATGTGTACGGCGAAGCGGAAAACGTGCTTGACGCCTGCCTGGAGAATGTAAAGAAATCTCTTATGCAAGGCGCGAATTTATTTTAAAAGCTGATTAATTGCAGCAACAAGTGCTTCCACGGACGCCATCACAATATCCTCGTTCGTGGCGCGCGCAGAAACTACTCTTCCTTTCTCGTCCTCGACTCCGATTATTACCTCTGCAAGTGCATCCGAACCGCCCGAGATTGCCTCGATCCTGAAATCGCGCAGTTTTACTTTATAGTCGCCAAGAATGCTGGTCACTGTCTTGAGCGCGGCATCAACTGGTCCAACGCCAACGCTTGCACCGAGGCGCTCCTTTCCGTTCACAAGCGCCTTTACTGTCGCCGTTGGGGTTATGATATTCCCTGTCATCACAGACACTTCCTTCAGCACGATAGCCTGCTCGCCTTTTGAGATGGCGCCTATTATGGATTCTGCAATGGCATAGAGGTCTGCATCTGTAACACGCTTTCCCTTATCGCCTATGTCTTTTATGCGCTTGAGTATCTCGTTCAACTGCGCGTCCGTGGGCCGGAGGCCCGCGCTCTCAAGGGACTGCTTCACAGCATGCTTGCCCGCATGCTTTCCCAGTACGATGCGTCTTCTGTGACCCACCATCTCAGGGGTCATGACCCCGGGTTCGTAGGTATCTGTTCTCACAAGCACGCCGTGTGTATGTATGCCGGATTCGTGTGCAAACGCATTGTCGCCAACGATGGGCATTGTCGGGGGCATGCGTACCTCGGTCAACCTTTCCACAAGATGGGAAGTCTCAACTATGTACTGCGTATTTATATTGGTTTTTGCACCGTACAATGAATGCAGCGCCATAACCGTTTCTGCAAGGTCGGCATTTCCCGCTCTCTCGCCCAGACCGTTTATGGTTACCTGAACCTGCGAAGCCCCGGCTTCTGCTGCAGAAAGGCTGTTAGCCACCGCCAGCCCGAAATCATTGTGGCAGTGCACATCAATGGGTATTTTGACGTTCGATGCAATCTCGCCTATCAATTTATACATGGCTGAGGGCACGATGACGCCCACGGTGTCGGGCACGTTTATAATATCGCAGCCTGCAGCTTCAACGCCTTTATAGATCTTGATGAGATAATCCATATCCGTCCTCGTGGCGTCCATGGCAGAGAACATGCATTTCGCGCCGTGGTCTTTTATGTACTCGACTGCATCGATAGCCATCTGATAGACCTCATCCCTGCTTTTTTTGATGGTTGATATGCGCTGCACATCAGAGGTGGAGACGAAAGTATGTACCATGCCCACACCGCAGTCAAGGCAAGAATCTATATCGGATCTTATCACCCTCGCAAGACCGCATACCTGTAACCCCAGCCCGGCATCTGCTATATTCTTTACCGAGCTTTTTTCTCCTTCGGAGGACATCGGAAAACCGGCTTCGATTATATCGACGCCAAGTTTATCGAGCTGCTGTGCGATGAGGAGTTTTTCTTCGCGGGTGAGCGATACGCCGGGAGTCTGTTCCCCGTCGCGGAGTGTGGTATCAAAAATGCTTATTTTTTTGTTCCGAAGCGATTCAGTGGTGTAAAAGACGATCCCTCATGTGTGTCATAGTTATCGCATCTCAAAAGCGTTTTATTTGTATTAAGCTTATGGTTGCAGTTCATTTCTCAGTAAACTATAAATTAAGTAATAGCTAATCGTAGAATGGCGAGTAAGTCCTTCCTGAAAAGAATGAGGCTGCCTTGAGGCAGATGGGACGAAGTAAGGAAGGGTTCCCAATTTGCTTTTTTATAGCTCATTAAGAGGCGGGTCAGGCTCCGAGTGCGCTGGATATATCTTTCTGCTTTCGGGACGGTTTACATTCTGCGCTTAATGCTGTATGTAGTACTTCCGCAGCATTTTTAATACTTTCACTTTGCTTACCGAATCGTTTTAATCTCTATTGACAATATGCAGATTATATGAACGCAAAAAAGATGGAACTCCGCTATGACAAGCATACAGTTTCTTTGTTTTCTACATGGTATAAACAGAACTTCATTGATATATTTACGTACTATTTATATATCATTAGTAACTATATATTTCACTTATAGTCCCAATCTCATGGTGGTAAAATTATTGAACGGTTTCAGTATCTATAATCCTAACTATTTCCGATGGAATGATAGATACGTTCAATTTTCTTATTCTGCAAAATTACATTTAGAAGAATTCGGATTGGATGCATTCGAGATAATAGATATGCTGAATAATCCTGTAAACTGCCCTGAGTATAAAAAATTCCGAAGAACAGATATTGAGATATGCAGTAAAAAGAACAAGAAGATATTTCGCATCATCCTCTTTGAGGAATATTGCCTTGATGTAAGAGAAATCTGTTGGTGTGTAAGTCATGTCAAACCCACGTAAAGATATGGATGAATCGAGTCATAACGACCACGCATGGGAGAAAGTCGAGCGTACGCTAGAGGATGGTTTTTCCTACTACTACATGATTTGTAAAAAATGCCATGCTGTTAGATTCCCCGGCCATCAGTTGCAGAGTCTTCAGGACTATTCTAAGGAGAATCTGTTCATATTTGTAGAAGATTGGGTTTTGCTTCTTCTCTTTGCGGGCCATGAGTATATAGCGGGCATAACTCACTATCAAAAGATGTTATTCCTAATTTTCTATGAGTTCGCACCAAAATTCAAAATTCCAACAGAGAACCCTGGATTCTATGGCTATAAGTATGGTCCTTATTCAGACCGAATAGATGCAGCAATTGAGTTCCTTATCCAACAAGGATATATTAGGTCTGAGGGGAGAAAATCTTCGTCGAAAGAACGGTTTTACATCACCGATAAGGGAAAGAAGAAAGGACAGAAGATTTTCAACAAACTCTCGAAAAAACAACAGCTAGCATTAACGGAGTTTAGGAAGTTCTGGGACCAAAAAACGACAAAAGCAATCTGTAAATATGTTTACGCCAAACCAGAATATAAAAAATTCCTTAATAAATCTTTAATACTATCAGAACTATTCCCTTACAGGAAGCTTTACAGGAATCGAGGATAGATGGTATCGATTAAAGTCAAGGTGCTGAACAAGGACAATAGGTTTGGAGGGCGAAATGTCGATATATCTTTTGGTTCATCTAGTTTCAAGACTCCTAATAGAATAGCAACGAACAAGGATTACTTTGCGGCAAGTTCACTTCCTCATAACGTAACAATCGAAAATCCGGTTTCGGAATACGTTTCAGCCTTTAACAAACCATCGTTTGATGCTTTTCTCACGGGTAATGGCTCTTTCGCGAGGAGAAAGAAAAGGATAGCAGATCAATGTATCGACATGATGCGTTATTCCCCTGTTATGTCAACGATCCAGATTCCAACAAAAGAAAGACTTACACAAAGCCAACTCATGTTGTTCAACGTATTTCAAAACAGGCATCTTGATATAATATCTATACCCCCATTTCAGTATAAAAACATAGATGAATATGAAGAAGTTATAACACAGTTCAGCGAAGCTGCTAGGTCGAGAAGACAGGAAGCAATGCCAATTCTTCCATTGTCAACTGAATTAAACACCTTCAGACTTGAATTTGATGCTCTAAGAAGCTTGCGTAAAACCGGGATATGTAACGTAATTGGATTTGCTTATGCGAACCCCGACACATACTCACATCAGTATCTAGAGATTTATAACAACCGTGAAGAGAAGATATGGTATCATGTGTTCGGAGTTCCTAGGACACCAAGAAGTAAAAAAAGTATATCAGTTGCCCATATCCATGAATTGCAAAATTATGGTTTAGACACCTTTTCCCCAGAGGTGAGGGATGTTCCACAAAAGGCGATAGGCTATCTTATGATGGAATCCCAAACTACCAAACCGGATGAATTAGAATTGAAAAGATACGACTCCTCGACATTAGGCATCTTCAAAGAGCCCAAATGGATTAGTAAATATGGACATGATCTTCACTGTAATTGCCCTGTATGTAATGGAAAAGACCTCACCTCCTTTAAATATGTGTATACACATGATTTAGACGGTAGTTACGATCCAAACCAATTACGCAGTGCTGATAAAGTGCATGAATTGGTTTCAGGTTCTAAAGAATTTGATGAGTCAATGAAGGCTATAAAATCAGATGACCTTCCAGCATATTATGAGAGTAAAGAATTCACTAAAGGCCGAGTGAAACCACCTAAATAACTGGAAGTTAGTAGATTAAAATAGTAAATCCTCACTTCTCACGGATTAAACAACCCAATAGTCTTCCCGAGCACATCAATAAACTTCCGTGCCTCTTCCTCGGTGTTATACAAATAAAGCGACGCCCGCACCGCAGCCTCGCACTTTCGGTAGTTAAACCACGAATGCACGCAGGACTTTTTTATCGCTTGACCCCTTGAACTCCTCCGTAACTGATATTATTTTACATCCCGCCTTCCGAAGTTGTTTTATTACGGGCAGCGGGATGTTCTCATCAGCCAGAAATATCTGTGAGGTTTTCAAGCCGTTGCCTTTTCGGGAATTATGTAGATATGTTCTTCTTTCAATAGCAAGAGCGAATACTCTAAAGCAGCCAGGATGTCTTCTTTTTTAATCTGGGGATAATTTTCCATTATCTCTTCATGAGTCCAGTTGTTTGCAAGCAGTTCCAGAAGGAACTCAACGGATATTCTGGTTCCCTTTATGACAGGTTTACCACCGAGAATTTCTGGATCGCATACGATCCGCCTGAAGATTTCTTTTTGCATGATGGCAATCTAATTATATAATTTGCCCTGACACTATATAAATTATGACACACCGAGTACAATTATGCTTTTTTGTACCGTACTCATTAATTCTTTATTCCCACAGGGTTTTGTACAAAGCTGGTTTTACGGATTAAACAACCCAATCGTCTTCCCAAGCACATCAATAAACTTCCTAGCTTCTTCCTCGGTATTATACAAATAAAGCGAAGCCCGCACCGCAGCCCGTATTTGCGGTAGTTGAACCACGAATGCACGCAGAATGCCCCTGAGCGCACCTCTGGAGGCGCATTCACGTATGGCTCAGCCACTTGCCAAGGCAAACGCAGATTTTTTCCAATGCCTTTCTCTTCCCTCGCTTTGCGCTCTCTGCGCCTTTGCGGTGTATTGCGCCACATATTTATCACTGTTTAAATATTAAACTTCGGCGCCGATATGTTCCACATGCAACTATGATTTCATATATATTTACTGAACTCATCCGGATCGACTTTTGCAAGTTTTAGAATACCCCGAAGCGTTCCTATTTTCAATTCTCCGTGCATAGGTACCGCGGTACCGATTTTTCCTTCTGGAGTCATTTTTGAAAGTCTGACATGGCTTCCAGAGTGCCCGCTTATTTTGAATCCAAACTTGTTGCAGAGAATCTTAACTGCTGTTTTACCCGATACTTCCCTAAGCTTCGGCAACTGGAGCCACCTCAAAAGTGGTTATGATGGGTTTTGCCTTCGTCTCCAGCGGGAATTCTTCTAAATATAATTCGGTGGCTTCTTTGAGATTGTCTACAGCTTCTTCTATCGTCATCCCCTGACTGAATGTCCCTACCTCAGGGCACTCTGCTACATACATATCATCTTCTTTATGCAATACAGCAGTGAGTACCTTCGCGTTTGCCATATATTGTATAGGTGGTTTTTCTGTTACTTAAATCTTCCATCTCAAAAATCGGATTTTATAATGGAACAACTTCGCGCGGGTAAAGCGCCGCATATTTACACACCTAAAGTCATCAAAAATGGGTTTTAGGAAAGTTATTCACGGATTAAACAACCCAATCGTCTTCCCCAGCATATCGATGAACTTCCTTGCCTCTTCCTCGGTATTATACAAATAAAGCGAAGCCCGCACCGCAGCCTCGCATTTGCGGTAGTTAAACCACGAATGCACGCAGAATGCCCCTGAGCGCACCTCGATATTCTCGGTCTCATCAAGCACGAGGGCAATGTCGTGGGCATCGCCGCCTTTTAGCATCTCCACCGTGAAGGAGATGATGCCGCCGCGCAAGCTCGAAGCCTGAGGGCCTATTATCTTCAGCCCGTGCATGTCCTTTATGCCCTCTGTGATTATCTCATTCAGCCGCTTTTCATGACTTTCGATATTCGATAGACCAATCTTCCCGAGGTAATCCACAGCCGCGCCGCAGCCGATGATGCCTGCATAATTCTGAAGCCCTGCCTCGAATTTCTCAGGAGGTGGAAGGAATTTTGCGCCTTCGTATGTAGTATCGCTCACCGTATCGCCTCCCACGATGAAAGGAGCTAACTCTTCAAGCAAATGCTTCTTTCCATAAAGCACGCCCATTCCAGAAGGTCCCAGCATCTTGTGCACCGAAAGCGCAAAGAAATCAACGTCAAGTTCTCGAACATCCACGGGTTTATGCGGCGCGCTCTGGGCTCCGTCCAGCATGACCAGCGCATCGTGCTCGTGGGCGCTCCTGATAATCTCTTTTGCAGGTATGGTGTAGCCGTCGAGGTTGGAGGTGTGAACCATGCTCACAAGCCGCACATCCCTGTTTTTGCTCATTATTTCCTCGAACTGCTCCAGATTGAAAGTGTTATCAGGATTTGAGTACACGACTATGTGTTTAATTCCTCTATTCCGAGCCTGAATCTGCCAGGGTATGAGGTTTGAATTATGCTCCCTGTCAGTGGTGAGGACTATGTCTCCTTTTTCAAAATCGAGTGAGTTTGCAACGAGGTTCAACCCCTCGGTCGTATTTCGTGTGAAAATTATTTCCTCGGGATGTTCCGCGCCGAGGAACTTCTGGAATTTCTCACGAGCGTCGATTACTTTCTCATCCACTTTCTTTGCCATCTTGTGGAGGGAGCGCCCGCCGCATACAGGATATTCATTGTAGTATTCGTTCATGGCATCCATGACCTGCTTCGGCTTCAGGGTCATGCAGGCATTGTCGAAATAAATCGGATACTTGCCGTTCCATTTTTTCCATAGCGAAGGGAAGTCGAGGCGGATTTTCTGGATGTCCATTATGTTACAAAAGTGGTTAAGGTGTGATATAAATTTTGGTTAATGAGAACCTTTCGCCAATTTCATATAATTTCATATATCTAGAGACTAATTATAACAGGGATTATTATGGCAAACGTATCAATCATCGGCAGCGAAAAATCAGGCAGGACAAGTCTTGCAGCAAACCTGGGGAAGAAGGGCACAGAGTCGGACATCACGCTTTATAATTTAGTAAAAGGTGACAGGATATATTCATTCGTGGATGCGAATGGGTATCCGGCATCATTAAAATCACTTATCCAGACAATAAACCTCTCGGATATCGCCCTTGTCTGCGTGCCTTCGGGAGGGCTCAATGCGCAGGTCGGTGAATGTATCATTGCGCTTGATCTGTTCGGGAATAAACGCGGATTGTTCGTCATAACCATGTCAGATAAATCAAACCCGGCTGCGATTTCCGAACTTTCAGAAAAGATAAAAGCCATCACAAAAGGAACAAACCTTGAGAAATGGGAATCCATTGCCGTTTCCACTACCACATTCGAAGGACTGGAAACCCTCAAGGAGAAACTCTTTGCACTCGGGGAAGAGGTAAGGGTTGCCAATGCCGCAAAGAACGACCTGCCCCAGCGCGTCATGGTAGACCATTTCTTTAATGTCACAGGCATGGGATGCGTGGTGCTTGGAGTTGTAACCCAGGGAACCATAAAAATACATGATAGCCTGACCACTTTCCCGATTAACATTCCCACAGAGATACGCTCAATCCAGAGTAATGACGTGGATATGAAAACCGCACCCGCTGGTACAAGAGTGGGACTTGCGCTAAAAGGAATACAGTCAAAAGACTTCGACAGGGGGTACATAATTTCCCAGAAGGAAGAGATTGCATCGAAATTAAATCTGAAATGTCACCTCTCAAAATTCACTTTGCCATTGGGTGTGGGAGATGCCGTGCATCTCTTCGCAGGGCTTCAGGACATGCCTGCAACCATAGATTCTATAACACTGGATGGGAAAGCAGCAACCCAAGCTCCTCCTGGCTCGGATTGCAGCATTGTCCTCACGACACAAAAGAGCATCGCGTACAGCAGAAACGATAATTTCCTAGTAGCCCAGCTCAACAATCCAAAACAGAGGCTGGTTGCAAGCGCCGGGGTTGTATAGAAATTAAACTGTGGTTTTACCCAGCTTTAAAATAGCCGCAGCGATATCCCCTTTTGTCTCCCGAAGCGCAGCCCTTGCCTCGCTATCACTGGATTTTGCCTGTTCCATCACAAGCCTTACGTCTTCCTCAGGTATTTTTACCTCGCGGGCTACTTCCTGCGGCGTTCCCATGACCTGGTATGTTTTCATACCCCTGGCATCCATTATTGTGACCTGGGCATCCTTAAAAATAATATCCTTTTCAGGGGTACGGATGATTACTTCTTCTACGTTTTCTATCTCGTTTACATCAATCCCCATTTGCTTCATCATAGAAGCCATCTTGCGGGGATTTATGCCCTTGCCAAGTCCCGGGAACACTCACATCACCCGCAACTGCTGCATCCGGAGCCGCATTTTGCCGCATCGGGATTGTCTATAATGAACCCTTTCCCGTATTCATTGTCGATGTAATCGATCTTGAAGTCCTCGATATCCCCCTGGATGTCTTTGTTAAAGAATAGTTTAATTCCTTTACTCTCTGAAACCGCATCTTCGCTCTTCGGGGTAAGCTCAAGCGAGAGACCGTACTGTACCCCACTGCATCCTGTTCCGGCTTCGAATATGCGTAACCCGTGATCCGTTTTCTTCTCTTTTTCAAGCAATTGTTTCAATTCTTCTGCTGCTGCATCTGTAATCTCTATCATTTAATTCTCCTTTTTCCCTCTATGTTTTGGGTGTATATAAAAATGTTTGTTCTGGAAAAAAGACTTAAATAGTAACAGAACGAGTAATATCGGAGGCTTATTTTATGACTAGAGAAGAATTGTTAGAAAAAGTAAAAACTTCACGCCCAGCCGTGACGGTCGTGGGCTTGGGCGGCGCCGGCTGCAACATTGTAACCTGGATAGCGGACAAGAAACTCGCAGGCGGTAAAATAATCGGGGCTAATACTGATGCATCGCATCTCAGCACCATGACCAGGGCGGATAAACTCATGCTGCTGGGTGAAAAACTGTGCAAAGGGCATGGCTGCGGAGGATTCCCTGAAAGAGGGGCAGAGGCTGCAAGAGAGAATTTAGCTGAAATCAAGGAGGAATTGAAAGATACCAATCTTTTATTCTTAGTCGCGGGTCTTGGGGGAGGCTCGGGTACAGGTGCGATACCTGTTTTTGCCCAGGTTGGAAGAGAGATGGGCGCCCTCACCATTGCATGCGTGACCATACCTTTTACCATTGAAATGATGAGGCGCGAAAAAGCACGGGATGCCATAAAGGCACTTGCAGAGGCAAGCGATTCAATCGTAGTCATTGACAATTCAAAACTCAGGGAAGTGGCAGGCAACCTGCCTTTAAAAGAGGCACTTTCGGTGGCAAATGCGCTTGTAGGCTCGTTCGTTAAGAATGTGACAGATACGATAACCCAGCCAAGCCTGATCAACCTTGACTACGCGGATTTACGCGCAGTAATGGAACGCGGGGGAATCTCCTCGATCGGGATAGGCGAAGGCGACGGCGCAAACCGTGTAGAGAAAGCGGTTTCACAGGCTCTCTCAACTCCGCTTCTCGATATCACCGACATATCAACAGCTTACGGCGTTCTTATCCATATCGTGGGCGGCGAGGATGTTACGCTGGAGGAAGTGGCAGTAGTGGGAGAGCAGATAATGGACAAGGTTCCGCATACCAAACGTGTGATATGGGGAGCAAAGGTCGACCCGTCATTAACAGGCGCGGTGCGTGTGATGGCTGTGCTCACAGGGGTAACATGCCCGTTTTTGAGCGGCGTTGTCCCGGAAAGACCACCACAGATTCCTAAAGAAGTTGTAAAACCAATCCGGGAAGCCATGGAACACATGGCGAGGGCTGCGGAAGTATCGTATCCAAGAGAAACTATTTCAAGGGCAGCAGTGTTAAGCAAGGAAAAGTAGGAGATAACTCCTGCTTTTTGTCTTTTTTATAAACCTTCGGTATAAATTCTGTTGTATTCTTTGGCGATATTATACGTGTCAAAAAGCCCATAGACTAGTATCGCAAACCCTACATAATAATTAACCCCTGTTAGTATAGCAAATAATACGTTTACAATAGGCCATGCAATCAAAATCCCTAAACCTTTCCATCCTTTGCCAACTTTGTAATATGCATAGGGCATTAAAAAGGGGATAATACCCCACATCCAGACGTTTTCACTGCATCTACCGCGGTTAAACCACAGGTTGTATGAATCATCGCTCATTTATTGTAGTGCCTCCAGTTTTTTAATGTCATCGTTTGCTTTATCAGTATATAATCCGGATTTTGTAGTATCGGAATCTGCGGCATTTGAATATTGTTCATATTGGCGATAGTATTTCTCATCAAGAGTCTTATAATTCATTCTTAAACTCTCAATTCCCCGATTATAATTATCTAACGATGAGGTTGCATATCTGTTCGAATCTCGAACATTCGTTAATGCGCTATCACCATATCTTTTTGCATCCCCATCAAGATTTACTGTTGTTCCTGCAAAATCGCTTATAAGACTGCTCTCTTCTTCAAGAAGGTTTCTTTCTTCGTCAAGCGTTTTCTGCCATTTATCTAATATAGGAAGTATTTTTCCAAAATTGGGAGTATCTTTAGCGAGCTCTGACTCTATAACAACATTATCAACCTTAACAGTTTTTACAAATTGTTCCTCCAGAAGTCTTATTTCTTGAGTTTTATCAGCTATTTTGTTCCATTTATCTATTGCTGTGCCTAGGTCTCCATTGCCCACACAACCAGCAATAGCAACCCCTAAAATTAAAAGAATAACTATCGTTGTTGCTCTGTTCATAAACCACCAAATCATAATGATTATGATTATTTCTGATATATTCCAACCGATAGATAAAGATTGTGATAGATTACTTTAATCTGTGTTATAAAATATAAAACATTACCGCTCAAAATTGAAATTCTGCTTCACAATCTTCAGGGCACAGTAATTCCCGCACATCGTGCAGGCTTCCTCATCCGAAGGTGAGCGGCTTTCCCTAACCGATTTTGCATATTCTGGATCTATTGCCAGTTCATACATCCTTTCCCACTGCAAATCCCGCCTTGCCCGTCCCATATCAAGGTCGCGCTGTCTGTCATTGTTCTTTATCATATCGCCTATGTGCGCCGCAATCCTTGCTGTTATTACGCCCTGCCTCACATCCTCCACATTGGGAAGCGCCAGGTGCTCCGCAGGCGTCACGTAGCAGATAAAATCAGCCCCGTAAGCGCTTGACAGAGATGCGCCGATGGCTGCCACGATATGGTCATAACCCGGAGCAATGTCGGTGACCAGAGGTCCGAGCATATAGAACGGCTTCTCCCCGCTTAGGCGCTTCATGAGTTTCACGTTTGCTTCTATTTCGTCTATGGGTATATGCCCGGGTCCTTCGACTATGGTCTGCACTCCTGCTTCATGGGCTTTATCTGACAGTTCCGAATTGATGATAAGCTCCTGAATCTGCGCCCTGTCAGTAGAATCATGCACTGCGCCAGCCCGCATGCCGTTGCCCATGCTCAGCGTTACCTCATGCTCTTTCATTATCTCAAGCAGGTAATCGAATTCGCTGTACAATGGGTTCTCCTTCTCGTTGTGCAACATCCATGCTGTCATGAATGCCCCGCCCCGGGAGCAAAGACCGCCGAAGCGTCCCTGTTTTTTAAGCCTCTCAACTGTGAAGAGATTAATGCCTGTATGGATTGCCATGAAATTTGTCCCAAGCTTTGCCTGCTCTGCTGTTATCTTGAAAAGTTCATCTTCCTTCATGTCAACAGCGCTGCCGTATTTTCTTATCGCTTCTATAAAAGCCTGGTAAAGAGGGACAGAACCAACAGAAAGAGGGGTGGATTCAATGATTCTTTTCCTGATCTCATAGAAATCCCCGCCAGTTGAAAGTTCCATGAGCGTATCTGCCCCTGTTTCCTGCGCAACCCTTGCCTTTTCTATTTCCATATCGATATCCACTATGTCAGAGGATGTCCCGATGGATGCATTCACTTTGGTGCGCAGCCCTTTCCCGATGCCGCATGGCTTTGTATAGCGGTAAGGGCTTAAAGGAATCACGATTCTACCATTTGCTATTCCCCGGCGGACGATTTCGGGTTCCACACCCTCATCCCCTGCAACCTGTTTCATCTCTTCTGTGATATTGCCTTTTTTTGCTTCATCGATTAAACTCATAAAAATTACCTTCTTTCGAAAGGCAGCGCATGTATTTAAAGGTGTTTAATCAATAAAATTGATTTGAACTCAAGTAAATTTTGATTGGAAATCTATAGGCAGATTATGCGAAAAAATTTGAAATTAATCTGCTGTTTATAACGCATACCTTATTTAATCCCAAGTAAATACCGATGCCCAATGGAAAAGAACTTCGCTCTGGCATTCTCTCCTGCACATATCTCGGGTATTTTCGTAATTGACATCAAGAAAGAGCCCGCACTTTCAGGCTCTATGGGCGCCGGCATCTGTCTTGAAGACGGCGCTGTAACAAAAGTAAGCGCCGCAGAACAAACAACCGTGAAAATCAACGGCGCCGCCTCAGAAGCCCCAACAACGCTCACAGCAATAAAGCTCCTCACATCCCAGCCCGTGCTCGTGGATACGGTGCTCAGCGTACCTGTTGGCTGCGGATTCGGGGCAAGCGGGGCAGGGGCATTGAGCACAGCGCTGGCATTGAACGAAGCGCTTTCCCTGAACCTGACCCTGAACGAATTAGGCCGGGCTGCGCACATTGCAGAGGTGATGAACAGGACAGGGCTTGGCGATGTGACAGGGCAGACCTTCGGTGGAATTGTGCTCAGGAAAAAGGCAGGCGCACCTTTTGTCGGGAACATAGATAAAATCCCATGCGGCGATACAACAATTTCATGGGTGAGCT
This sequence comes from Candidatus Methanoperedens sp., assembly GCA_027460525.1. Taxonomy (NCBI): domain Archaea; kingdom Methanobacteriati; phylum Methanobacteriota; class Methanomicrobia; order Methanosarcinales; family Candidatus Methanoperedentaceae; genus Candidatus Methanoperedens; species Candidatus Methanoperedens sp. The sequence continues at coordinate 70,094 of JAPZAS010000014.1, read as the reverse complement.
TTGGAGAAATTTCCACAAAATCTGTCTTATCCGATGACCTGAAAAAGAAAACCATCAATGAAGCGGGGAAATCCAGGCTCAAAGAACTTCTGAAAAAACCCACACTTCCTAACTTTTTCTGCCAATCAAGCGCCTTTGCAAAGGAAATCGAACTCATGAGTCCGAAGGTAAAGGAGGCAATCGAAGCGGTGGAGGCGGCAGGAGGGCTTGCAAGCCAGGCAATGCTTGGAGATACGGTCTTTGCTATAAACGATAGCGGTGCGCTTTCGGAATTCGGGGAAGTCCATAACAGCAGGATAAGTAATGCAGGAGCGCATCTATTGTGATTCCTAAAAACCATCCAAGATACGAGTCATTGATGACAAGGGAAATGATAGTCAAGGGTGTCAGAAAAGGCATAACAAGTATGCACGGGCTTATCGCAGAGGGGAGAGGAGAGGCATTTGACTACCTGATTGGAGAGAAAACCTCAAACAGCGCCGCAGAGGCTGAAAAGGCTGCGGCTGCAGCGCTGCTTCTTGCAAAAAAACCCGTCATCTCCGTCAACGGAAACGCTGCTGCCCTCGTTCCCAGGGAAATAATAAGTTTAAGTGAGATTGTCAATGCTCCGCTTGAGGTAAATCTTTTTCACAGAACCAAAGAAAGGGTGAAGAAAATCATCCAGCATCTTCGTTCCCTTGGAGCGAGGAGGATGCATACAAAGAGCGACGGGCTAATACCCGGGCTCGAACATGAGCGCGGGAAAGTGGATGCTGACGGTATATTAAGCGCTGATGTTGTACTTGTACCTCTTGAAGACGGCGACAGGTGCAAAGCCCTTGTGGAGATGGAAAAAACCGTTATTGCCATTGACCTCAACCCTCTTTCAAGGACTGCTCAGTGCGCAACGATAACTATCGTGGATAATATAACGCGCGCTATACCGAATATATCAAAATCCGCAGAAGAATTACAAAGCTCAAAAAAAGAGGCGCTCCAGGAAATAATCAAAGAATTTGACAACAAGAAAAACCTGGCTCTTGCAATGGAAGAGATTGTGGCTCATTTAACCTCTTATTATAGCGGATAATGCACGGGTGGTTGCTCTTCTGCCTCTTGGCTATCCCTCAGCTACCTCTGGCATGTAACTGTTGCATTTTTTAAGGTAGTCTATCCATTCCTGGTCTCTTGTTTTCTTAATTATTCCTTTTTCCACAAGCTCCTTGACTGCATCGTGATACTCTGTCTCGAATTTAATGATGCAGCCAAAACAAAAGCTGTGAATCTTCTCTTTTTCTGCAGGAGGTACGCCATTAGCAGCTTCATAAATCAGGGAATTGAAAGGATGAGGTTGGATTCCCAGTTCGAGGAGGGTATCGAGAACAGGCTCAGCCTTTTCCTTACCATATACCTTCACCGCAGCCTGCTGGATAAGCTCGTAATCAGGAATATCTGGTTTTATTTTCTTCAGTTTGTGGCGCTCATAGAGGTGCACATGCCAGTAGAATGCCACTGCCTTCCAGATATTCCGCTGATGTTTCCTGGACAGGCGTTTTATATGTTCCTCAAAAACTCCAGATATTTTTTTGTGTTTTTTCTGCATGATATATGGTTAGAACTTTTAACCGTTATAAATATTGGTCAGGCAAGTGCAGCAATACCCTGCTTTTTGATTATTATATGGGTTGGATTTTTATGAAGGAGATGGTTAAAACCACTTATCAAGCGTTTTCTGACCTTCATCCGAAGCCAGAAGTAAGCGCTCAGCAGCCTTTGATACGCGTGCCTCGGAGAAATCATGCTCTGCGCAGAGAAACTTCACTATTGCCTGTGCATCCGGTTTCTTCCATTTAAGTTCATAATCCGAAGCCACATCCGGATGGAGGAATAGCGTTCTTATTTCTGCCAGGTTTTTTATCCCGGTGTTCAACTCATCAAGCGCCCCTTCGATGCTGCCGTGCTTCTTTATCAATTTCAGGGCTTTCTTTGGACCAATACCCTTTATACCTTCATTATAATCCGTTCCCACAAGAATTCCAATATCTACTAATTGTTCTCCTGAAATTTCAAGATCAAGAAGCCCTTTTTCCAGCTCTATAAGTTCAGGTTTTACATCAACATACACGCTTTTCCCCGGAAGCTTTCTTTTCCCTGTTACAGCGAGGTTCCTGACAACGATGGATGCACCGAACAGCAGGGCATCATAGTCCTGCGAACCAGCTGCATAAGCATCGTTATTCCGTACCATGGATGCAGCCTGAGCCTCACCTTCGGAAGGCGCCTGGACGACAGGAATACCCATGAACCCGAGCAGGAGCTTGGCATCCTCTATCATATTCCCGCCAATACGGGATGACGCCTGGGCATGTTTGAAGGCATCCTCACCACCCGCTGCTTTTGCTTCTTCCCATCTCTCAAAAGCTTCTATCCGTATTTTTTTGCGTTCCTCGATCGTGGTATTTTTAAACAGGGGCGGCGCTCCGTCAAAAACAAATACAGGCTTTATGCCCTCCTCTACAAGATTGGTTGTCCTGTACAAAAAACCTGAAAGATGTGACGTTATTTCGCCGTGGGAATCAATAAGCGGCGTTCCGTCGCGCTGGCGGATGATACTCAGGAACTGGTAAAGGGTATTGTACGCATCTACGGCAATTACTTTCCCTTTCAGGTCTGAAAGCTCTATTTCCTTTTTGTTGAAGAGGTCTCCAAGGTCAACCCCCATATCTTCCCCGGATCAGAGCTCATTGCTCAATCTGACATCTATTACAGAATCATTATCAGCTTCGATGCCTTTTACGATAAGAAGATTGCCTTTGCGGTTGATTAACTCACCTGCCGAAACCTTGACCTGGTGTTTATCTTTTGATTCACCGTTCTTATGTACAATCAGCACCTTGGTGCCTTTTTCGAATTTTTCCATGATGTTTCCAAGGATTTGTTCGAAATCAGAGTATATTAACACATCAGTTAATCCTGAATTGGATTTTTTAATCACGCCGATGGGTTGGATTGTGAGATTCAATGTTTTACCTCGTGGGATATACCATCTATTCATACGGCTTGCTTATATCTTTTTCGCAGATTATCAGGCTAAGCCTGAAAGCGATGCTATTCCTTGGCTAACAGCGTCTGCTGACCTATCAAGGGCTTTTTTCTCCTCCTCGGTGAGTTTTAGCTCTATAATCTCTTCCACACCTCGCCTCCCCAGCTTCACAGGAACGCCGAGATAAATATCCTTCCCGCCGTACTCACCATTGAGAAGGGCGCACACTGGCAGAATCCGTTTTGTATCCTTTACCACCGCTTCCACCATGTTGGTCACTGCAGCAGAGGGCGCATAGAAGGCGCTTCCCGTTTTCAGGAGATTAACAATCTCAGCCCCGCCGTTAACAGTCCTCTCAACGAGGCGCTGGATGGTTTTTTCCGGCATCAACTCTGTGATCGGGACGCCCGAGACCGTGGTGAACCGGGGCAGGGGTACCATGGTATCGCCATGCCCCCCGAGAACCATGGCATTTATATCCCGCGCAGAGCAGCCAAGCTCCATTGCGATAAACGCGGCAAACCTGCCCGAATCAAGCACGCCGCTCATCCCGAAAACGCGCGAAGGTGGAAAGCCCGTGGTCTTCATGGTGACATAGGTCATTATGTCGAGCGGGTTTGTGACCGTGATGACTATCGAATTCGGCGCGTATCTTGCTATGTTCTGCGATACTTCCCTGATTATCTTTGTATTTATCTTCAGCAGGTCTTCGCGGGTCATGCCTGGTTTTCTTGCTATTCCGGCTGTGATGACCACTACATCCGAGCCTTCGATATCCCTGTAATCGTTCGTGCCTGTTATCTTCGAGTCGTAACCAAAAAGGGGACCTGCTTCCAAGATGTCAAGCGCCTTGCCCTGCGGCAGACCTTCGACTATGTCAGTAAGGACAACGTCCCCGAGTTCTTTTTCTACGATTCTTTGCGCTGCGGTTGCGCCGACTGCGCCGGCGCCGATGACTGTGATTTTTGGCATGGGTTTCACCTGAAATTCTTGTTTATGAAAGCCTCAAAACATGATAACATTTGTTATACTTCAGTTTTTAACGAATATTTATACATCTATCTACCAATTAATCCCCATGCGAATCGCCCTGAAAGTAGCATACATCGGCACTGAATACCACGGCTTCCAGGTTCAGCCCGATGTTAAAACCATAGAAGGTGAACTTTTCAGGGCTCTTCGTGAACTAAAAGTCATCAATAATCCGCACGAAGCCAACTATATCGCTGCCGGAAGGACTGATAAAGGGGTTCATGCACTCGGTCAGGTGATAGCGTTTGATACCGATAATAGCGATGTGGCTATACCAAGAGCAATCAACAGCGAGCTCCCCTCAGCAATCTGGACATGGGCAGGAGCTGAAGTTCCTTCAAACTTCGACCCGCGCCGCCATGCCAGGTATCGGGAGTACAGGTATATCATGCCCGGGAAATATGACATCTCCCTGCTTATGAACGCTGCAAGTCTGTTAAAAGGAAAACACGATTTTTCGAATTTTTCCACGCCAGAGAATGGAAGAACAAGCTTATGCAAAATAGAGAAAATAGATATTCATGAGGAGAAAGAATTCACCGTAATAGATATCAGGGCGGACTATTTCCTCTGGCACATGGTAAGAAAGATAGCTACGGCGCTGAAAATGGTAGGCAGCGGCGCACGTGATATGCGTTGGCTTGAACAGATGCTTAACCCGAAGGCGTTTACAGAGGGACTTGAACCTGCCCCGGCTTACGGACTCGTTTTCAGGAATGTGGAATATGAGAATATAATCTGGGATGAGGATGCATACGCCAAAAAAGTAATGTCCGAGAACCTTGAGGAACGATTTTTAATGCATGGGGTTATGGCTGAAATGCTAAGAGAATTTAAGGACAGCATGACAGTATAATAGTTATGTTGCTGGCATTTGAACTTTCGGGTGAGCACGGCACGCTTCCAAAATCTGAAGTAATCGCATGTCTTGAGTCTCTAAAAGCTGATTTCAAGATTCATTTCTCATTTGATTTGTGTCTGGTTATTGATTTAAAGAATAACGCAGACAGCATTATTAACGTTCTCTCAAATAGGCTTTCCATGACCCACCATATCATCAAAGTCCTGGGCATCGCAGGGGATGATGAGAAAGACATACTTCTTCTCGTGAATAGCTCTCCTGTGGACGTTGAGGGAACGTACAGCATCAGGGTAAGGCGCATAAAAGAATATTCCAGAATAAACACGGAATCGATGGAAAAGCAGCTTGGCGGGATTTTTTATAGAAAAGGATTTCATGCCGACCTTAAAAATCCCAGGATACAGTTCAGGGTGCTGCTTACGGAAGAAAGTAGCATATTCGGGTATATTGCAGCTTCGATCGACAGGGGTACTTACGAGGCGCGAAAACCCCATTACAGGCCATTTTTTTATCCCGGAGTGCTGATGCCGAGAGTTGCGAGGGCACTTGTGAACATAGCAAAGCCGGGAGAGTATCTATTGGACCCTTTCTGCGGGACAGGAGGTATTCTCATCGAGGCAGGGCTTTTGGGTATGAAGGTCGTGGGCGGAGAAGTGCAGCGAAAACTGCTGCTGGGCGCCAGAATGAACCTTGATTACTACGATGTAAATTATTCCCTATTTTATCAGGACGCATGCCGCCTGGCGCTTCGGAATGACAGCATGGACGCAGTTGTCACCGACCCGCCTTACGGCAGGTCTGCGGCAATCAAGGCTGAATCTATTGAGCATTTACTTGCCAATTCATTAGACGAGATTTTCCGCGTCTTGAAAAAGGGAAAACGAGCTGTCTTTGTTTCTGAACGGGAAATTGAAGATATCGTACAGGAAGCAGGCTTCAGATTAATCGAAATGCATATGCAAAGGGTGCATAAGAGCCTTACACGGCGGATTTGTGTACTTGAAAAATAGGAGGATAGTGGGCAGCGGGGATTATGGTGGTATGTAAAAAAATATTTTACTGCCCACTACAATTCGTATATATACGAACGAAAGTATTTAAAGTTTACGCTATGTGTAAACTCAACTCGTTTTGAGGGCATTCTCAAATATCTCAAGCCCTTTATCAATCTCATTCTTTTTTATAATCAAAGGCGGAACGAACCTTATGACCGAATCCCCTGCTGGAAGCAATATCAATCCGCCGTCCAGCGCTTTTTTGACTATGGCTTCACGTTCTTCGATCGCCGGGTCTTTATTGGCTTTTACAAGTTCCACGCCTATCATGAGACCTATACCTCTTACATCCCCGATTACGGGATATTCATCTTTGAGTTCATTCAGGCACTTCTGCATGTAATTTCCTTTTTCAACTGCCTTTTCACCGAGCCTGCGGCTTTCCATGAACTCAAGCGTGGCAAGCCCTCCTGCAGCCGCAAGCAGGTTGCCCCCAAAGGTGTTGGCATGGGCTCCGGGGGGCCAGCTCATTATCTCGCTGCTTGACAGCGTGGCGCCAAGAGGTATGCCTCCGCCTATGGACTTTGACATGCACACAATATCGGCTCTCACGTCGAAGTTCTCCATTGCCATGAATTTCCCGGTGCGGAAACCCCCGCTCTGGATTTCATCCGCAATCAGAAGCACGTCGTTCTCATCACATATCCTTCTAATCTCCTTATGAAACTCGGGCGGCGGAACGATGAACCCGCCTTCCCCCTGTATGGGCTCGATCACGATGGCAGCCGTATCCTTTGGCGAGAGTTCCCTTTTGAAGAGAGTGCGTTCTATTTCCAGGGCGCATGAGATTCCGCATTGCGGGTATTCAAGGTTAAGAGGGCAGCGGTAGCAGTATGCATAATGTGAGTGCACAACGCGAAGCGAGGGGAAATGCTCCTTGTGCTTGATTTTTGAACTCGTTAGAGAGAGCGCACCAAGCGTCCTGCCGTGGAAGGCACGGTAGAAGGCAAGCATGCTGCTTTTCTTCGTGTACCAGAATGCAAGCTTCATGGCAGCTTCAACTGCCTCTGCCCCTGAATTTGAGAGAAACACCTTCTCATACCCCGCCATATCGCAGAGTTTCTCGGATAGTCTCACGGGCATCTCAGAATAAAAATCCGAGAAACCGCAGTGAACCATTTTTTCCATCTGGGCGCAGACCGCTTCCTTTACCTTCTTACAATTATACCCGATATTCATGACAGCCACACTTGCCGCAAAATCGATGTAAGCATTGCCGTCAATATCGAATATGGTTGAGCCCTCGGCGCGGTCAACCACCAATTCATACGAGCGCGTGAGGGATGGGGATACCACCTTATTATCGCGCCTTATGATTTCTTTTGATTTCTGGCTTTTTATTTTCATAGTTCCTCCTGTTCTATATCTATCTGCGCCTTCTGGAGTTTTCCGCTGTAATCGATATAAACAGTTTTTAACTCCGTGAACTCGTCTATCGCTGTTGTTCCGGCTTCGCGCGTCCCGTTTCCTGTGGATTTCACCCCGCCAAAAGGTAGGTGAATCTCAGCGCCTATGGTGCTTGCATTTATGTACGTGATACCTGCTTCTATTTTTTCAATCGCCCTGAAGGCATTTTTCATGTTCTCTGTATAGATCGAGGATGAAAGCCCGTATTCCACGGAGTTGGCGATCCGTACTGCCTCGTCAAGACTGCCAGCGCTGAGCAAGGACACGACAGGACCGAATATCTCCTCGCTGGCTATCCGCATTTCAGGTGTAACGTCCGTAAATATCGTTGGCTCGAAAAAGTAGCCTGGGAGGGGTTTAACAATCTTCCCTCCCAGTACGAGTTTGGCGCCTTCATTCTTTCCAATTTCAACGTATTTTGCGATTTTTTGAAGCTGTGAACTATTAATTACAGGACCGACATCGGTATTCTCAAGAAGCCCATTTCCGAGCCTGAGCTTTGCTGCTCTTTCGATAAGCATCTTCGCAAATAGGGGCAGTATTTTTTCATGCACAATAACGCGGCTTGCAGCCGTGCACCGCTGTCCTGTGGTTCCGAATGCTCCCCACAGCACGCCATCAAGGGCAAGGTTCAGGTCAGCGTCGTCCATCACAATAATGGGATTTTTTCCTCCAAGCTCAAGTGATACCCTTTTCATGTCCTTGCCCGCCTCCCCGAGTATCCATTTGCCCGTGGCAAGAGAGCCCGTGAAGGATATGGCACGGATTTTCTTGTTATGGACAATCGCACTGCCCACTGTGCTCCCTTCGCCCATTACAAGATTTAAAACGCCTTTTGGAAGCCCAGCCTCGGCGAGTATCTTTACAAGCTCGATAGCCATAATAGGGGTATCGCTTGCTGGTTTCAACACCAGTGTATTTCCAGAGATAAGTGCTGGCATTGTCTTCCATGCAGGGATTGCCAGTGGGAAATTCCAGGGTGTAATCAGCCCCACAACGCCTATGGGTCTTCGAACCGTCATGCAGAATTTATCCGGAAGCTCAGACGGCGTGGTCTCGCCAAGAAGCCGCCTTCCCTCACCTGCGGCATAATACGCTATATCTATGGCTTCCTGGACATCACCCCGCGCTTCCTCCAGCACCTTTCCCATCTCAGCGGTCAATAAACGCGAAAGCTCTTCCTTTCTCTCCTCAAGCACCCTTGAGGCACGGAAGAGTATCTTGGCGCGCATTGGTGCTGGTGTGCTGCTCCATGAATCAAAGGCATCCTGCGCGCTTTCCACCGCACGATTCACGTCCTCCTCCGATGCTTTATGGATCTTCCCTATTAGCTCAAGCGTTGCGGGATTGAGGTCATCGAACGTATCCCCGGTGCCCGATTCTACCCATTCTCCGTTTATGAAAAGCTTATATTCCTGCAAAAAACTCACCCTATTTAAGTTGGAGGCGATGCTATTTTAAGGTTTTGCGTCTGGAATCGAAACTATCCAAGCATCTGCCTTATTTCGTTCTCAATAGGCTCTCTCATGCCCTCGCTGAAGCCGTGTGTTCCAGTTGTTACGTTATAAAACTGTTTCGGCTCTTTTGCCTTTTCAAAGGTTTTTTTTGCAAGGTCAATAGGGATAATATTATCATTGTCCGAATGCAGCATCACGAGTTTGCGCGGGGGGAGAAAGCCAAGATAGGTATCGGGGTCTATGGAACGGTAAAACCTGATAAGAGTTTCATCATTTATACCTGCAGTCTGCGATTCCGTGTCATAACCGCTTGTGCTGATGCCGATAACGCCCTCGATTTCGGGGTCAATCGCTGCTGCGATAATAGCGAAGCGCCCGCCGTTGCTTTCTCCGATAATAGCGATCCTCTTAGCTTCGATCCTCGAATCCTGCTTCAAAACATCCACTGAACGCAGGGCATCAAACACCATCTTATGCTCTATGGGCTCTTCTCCAGCTTTGAATAACTCGTAATCGTATTGGGGATTCACACCACCGCGGTTGCGCTGCTCTATGCCGAGGCTTGCATATCCGAGATTGGAAAGAAGCTCAGCCAGCCCCTGTGTTCCTTCCTTCGGAACTGTGGCGCCGGGAAGAATAACAACGGCAGGCATTTTTTTGTCGGAGGATGGGATGCGAAGGAGTCCCTCTACTGTATAATCCTTGCTTGCAAAAGATATGGTTTCAAGGGTGTAGTTGCTTCCCTTGGTGGTATTAAGCACTTTGACATCAACTTTACCCCGGTTTTCAGGATACGAAAGAATACCATCCTTGCTCACAGTCCACGTATCACTTCCCTGTGCGAAGAGAAAATAAACAACAGCCAGAAGTAAAATGGCGCCAATGATGGCAATAAGAATTTTTAATTTTATCCCTGATTTTTTCTCGATTTCCTTTGATTTTGTCTTCGGCTGACGCTTTTTTGAGTTCATTTTTATAGCAAATCTGCGTTCATTTTTTCATTAATTGTTCGGCAAGCTCAGCCACTCTTTTCCCAAGCGCCCTTCCTTCTTTCAACCCGACCTCGTCAGAGCCAGCGGCGCCGTAGTGCCCGCCAGTCTCGAAAGGGTCGCCCACCACTACAAGCCCGGCTATGAGCATTGCCTGGAGAATCGAGATGAGCGTTGTCTCCTTTCCTCCTGTCCTGTGGGCGCCTGTGGCAAATGCTGCGCCCACTTTATTGAAGAGCTTTCTCCTCACCACAACTGATTCGTCAAAGAATTTTTTGAGTTCGGCAGCCATCATGCCATAATAGACCGGAGAGCCTGCTATGATGCCGTCATAGTTGGGAAGTTCATTGATATCAACTTCATCTACCGATTTTAGTGTTGGAGCTCCTCTGCCTTCGCGCACGCCCTCTGCGACTGCTCTTGCGAGCTTTTCCGTGTTGCCTGAACGGGAGTAATAGACTATTAGGATTTCGGACATAATCGATTGAAGTATTTGAAAATCAATAAAGATTTCGATATTTACGTTGTGATCTTTTTATAGCATCTCTTTCTTCTCCAAGTAGCCAACTATCTCTTTCATGCAGGGATGCCTTCTCTATGTATATTTAACAATAGAGGACTTTTAACGGTCATGTACTTTTTTTCAGATACGGGATACACGGATATCAGGGCATTGTACTTCAGTTGAAGGTCTGTGATTATGTCTATCATCCTGTCGATTTCTTTTCCAGGGCGAACCATTCCTTCAAGAATTACAACGAGGTCGATATCGGAATGTTCTTTTGCCATGCCTCTTGCCCATGAGCCGTAAAGGATGATATTTTTTAATCTTTTTCCATATAATTTTTGGACTCTGACTTTGAATTCTTCTATGATTGGTTTGATATTCGCTTGCATGGCTATTTATATATTAGTCGTTAAAGATTTAATGTTAACTCTTAACGATGCGCAGTCATGTAAGTTTACACGTGAACATCGGCGCCGCCTGCTTTTGCAGGTCGGCTGGATTGCCATTTTGGGCAAAAATTGTATTCTCTTTTGTGTCTCCTGTGGTCTTTGGTCCTCAGCTAATGTTATTGTATAATTGAAGGACTGCCCCCATGTTCACGCTAATCAGAAGAGTCTACGGTGCGCACGTCCTGCATACTTGCTTGTTAAACTGGCTGCGATCCTTTGAACAGCAGAAGTTGCCACATATCGAGCAAGTTATTAGATAGTCGGTGGCCCCACATATGTGACAACGGTTAATGCAGTTGCCGTCGCAGGTAACGCTGAACTCCTGTCCACAACTGCCGCATGTTCCAGACAGCGTAGTAGGACCGGAAAAACCTCCAGGAACATGACCACAGTCCCCTATGTAAGCGCTACAATTGGGACAATACATACTCTTTGACATCGTTTATCCTCCTTCATTTAATTCTCACTTCATCTCAAACCTCTCAAACCTCTCCTTCTTCGCCCTGCAAATCGGACAAAGATCAGGCGGCTCTTCCCTTGCGCAGAGATAGCCGCACACCGTACACGTATAAACCTGAACCACTTTATCCCTCCCCCTCGGATTCCAGCTTTCCTAACATAAAATCCCTGGCAATAGAAGCAATCTTAAAACACTCTTTAGCCTCTGCCACCGAAGGGATGTAAAACTCATCAGGATACCTGATTTCTACCGCATAAAACGAAAGGTTTCCCACATTTAAATTTTCAAAATCTGGGTCATGTGCTTTACAGAGTTCCAGCAAAAACTCAAGATTATGTGTCTTTCCAAATTCTATGTTTTTTGAGGCGAGATATGCTTTAAATAATTTTTCAACAGCTTGCTGGCAGTGAAAACATACAGCATCCGTAACCATTTCGTCATCAGATTGAGCAAGTTCGTGTCCTGCTATTTTAAAATCGTTTTTCGCTTTTATAATCCACTTCTGGATATAATCGTCATTCATAACGCAACGCCCTCTTTTAAGGCGTTCTTCACAATGCTGCCAGGCTTATCTCTTAAAAATTGAACCTCAACGTCCGATTTTATTATCACATCCACATCAAACCCTGATTTTGCCAGATATTCCCTTATTTTTTTAGACAGGCTCATTTTCTCTTTAATTTCAACTGTCCTGTCCGTTATTATGAGAATATCGTAATCGCTGAATCGAGTAAAGTCCTTTCGTGCTCTGGAACCAAAAAGAATTATTTTCTTTGCCGAATATCCTATATTCTGTAATATTTCAAAAATCTGCTTTTTTATAATCCCTTCAGCACTTTTTATCTCTTTCATATTCCTGTACTTATTTAGAGAGTATTGGACATATATATCTGCGCATGCGCCTACCCCATCTCAAACTTCTCGAACATCTCCTTCTTCGCCCTGCAAATCGGACAAAGATCAGGCGGCTCTTCCCTTGCGCAGAGATAGCCGCACACCGTACACCTGTAAACCTGCTCCATTTCTTTTCCTCCTGCTCCTTTCTGTTCTATTATACTCGGATAACCTTTCAAATAATACTCCTGCGGGCGCCGCTCCGGAATAGGTTCATGCTTCTTCTTCCCGCTTATCCAGTCATCGCTCACATAAAGCACGCAAAGGCAGCAGCCGAACTCCTCAACATCCGCATCTCGATAGTTGCACGGGCAGATTATATCCATGTCATCAGCCAGCACGCCGCTTGCCATGCGGCAGGGACACGACATATAGCCATAGCGGTGCTCGTTATCCCACAGCCCATGGAGGATGTCGTCAAGTTCCTCCTTTACCGGATTGAACTGGTAGCCTTCCTCTTCAGCGATTTTCTTCATCTCGGCGAACATTTCGGCAACGGTTCTCATAACCCCAGCGCCTCTCTCAACTTATCCTCATAGAACCCCACGATTACTTTCTTTCCCACCACTATGGTCGGAAACCTCAAACCCCCGCTGAGTTTCATCACTTCCTGGCGAACTTCTTCTTTTTCCTTACCGTTTAATCTATCCACATCCACATAGTCATAATCAATCCCATGTTCTTTTAAAAAGCGCTTTGTTGCACTGCAATGCATGCAGGTGCTCAGCGTGTAGAGTTTTGGTTTTATCTTCTTCATGGTCCATGCATCTCTCTGTGTTCCTCTGTAACAGCATGATGCTCCTCAGGCATCTCGATTTCGCATACCTCAGGAGCGCCTTTTTCCTTGTAATGCAGGTTCCATTTCCTGCACACCCACGTCTGGAGCGTCTTTATATCCTCCTCGTTCATGTGTCGGAAACGCCCCTGCATCATCAGGTATTCCCTCACTCTTTTCATTTTTCCTGGCTTGTAGGTAATTCTTTTCTCACCGTTCTCGACCTCGTACAGGGTCCACATCCCGCTCTCCACAGCCAGTTTTGTTACTTCCACGGTCTTTGCCGGGTCCATCTTCCAGCCCGGGATGCATGGGGTGAACATGTGAAGAAAGCGGAAGCCTTTGATATCTTTTGCCTTCTCCACTTTCCTTATGAAATCAAGAGGATGACCGATGGATAGCGTTGCATAATAAGGTATCTCATGCGCTACCACGATGTCGCCGAGGTTTTTCTTAAAGCGGCGGTTTCCCTGTGACATCTTTCCCACTGGCGTGGTGGTCGTCCATGCCCCGAAGGGCGTGCCTCCGCTTCGCTGTATCCCTGTGTTCATGTACGCCTCGTTATCGAGGCAGATATAAAGGATATCATCATTGCGCTCTGCTGCTCCTGACATGCTCTGCAAACCTATGTCGTACGTCCCGCCGTCCCCGGCAAACCCGACAGCAATGACCTTTTTTCCTTTTTTCTCGAATGCCGCCTGCATGCCTGTCAGGCATGCCCCGGTGTTTTCAAATGCCGTGTGGAAAAAAGGCACTTTCCACGCTCCGTACGGGAATGTGGTGCCAAAAACCACGGCGCAGCTTGCCGGTACATAAACAGCTGTATCTTTTCCCAGTATCCTTATCGCATTCCTGATGGACATCGCAACCCCGCATCCAGGACATGCGGTATGTCCTGCCGTGAACAAATTATCATCGGGTAAATCTTTGAGCCTCATACAGCCTCACCCCTCGTGTTATGCCAGTTCACTGCCTTCACTTTTTCGCCCTTTGCTGCTTTCAGTATTATCTCGAACATTTTTATTATCTGCTCTCTGGTCACATCCCTTCCCCCCAGACCTGCGAGATGATTGACCACAGGCATTGTCGCGCCATAGAGCGCCGAGCGAATCTCGTTGTAGGCTGGTCCACCGCCGTGGTAGGATATTGAACGGTCAAAAACCCCGACTGCACTTACGCCCGATAATACTTTCCTCAATTCCTCTGCTGGAAATGGTCTGAAGAATCGAAGCTTGACAAGACCCACTTTTTTTCCCTCTCCACGCAATTCGTCCACAACTTCCCGCGCCGTACTTGTAACAGTGCCCATGGTTATCAATGCAGCCTCAGCATCCTCCATCCGATACGTATCTATCAATCCGCCGTAATTTCTTCCAAAGAGTCGAGCAAATTCATCATTAACATCCTGGATGACGCTCCTGGCTGATTCCACAGCACCTGCAGTCTGCCGCCGCATTTCCATTATGTACTCTGCGGGCATGAAAATCCCTATCATCGCAGGTCTTGATGGGTCAAGAATAATATCTGGCGTATAAGGCGGCAGGAAGGAATCTACATCCTGCTGCTTCGGAACTTCCACTGGTTCGACCGTGTGTGTGAGTACAAAACCGTCAAGGCACGGCATTACCGGAAGCAGGACGCGCCTATCCTCAGAAATCCTGTAAGACTGGATAACCATGTCAAGCGCTTCCTGGTTATCTTCCACATATACCTGAAGCCATCCTGAGTCCCTTACACCCATGGAGTCATTATACTCGCACCATATACCGGGAGGAGCTCCAAGCGTCCGGCTGGCATTTACCATGACTATTGGAAGGCGAAGCGGCGCGGTTGCATAGAGCATCTCGTACATGAACGCCAATCCTTGGGATGAGGTTGCCGTAAATACCCTTGCACCTGCTGCTGATGCGGCGGCGGCTGCGCTCATCACACTGTGCTCCGACTCCATTGTAAGGAACTTGGCATCCATTTCCCCGTCGTTCACAAAATCCGCAATGTGTTCGATGATAAGCGTCTGCGGAGTAATCGGATACGCTGGCACCACCTCAACGCGGCAGAGTTTTGCGCCTATTGCAGCCGCATGGTCTCCGGTGATTACTTTCACACTTTCTGGATTCATCAAACCCTTGCCCTCACCATTTTTATTGCATCCACGGGGCATTCGTTGGCACATATGCCACAGCCCTTGCAGTAGTCGTAATTGGTCAACAGGTCTCCCCTGTCTGATATGCGCACGATGGTACCTTCGGGGCAATAGAACCAGCATAATAGGCACATGGTGCATTTATCCCTGTCGCGCACAGGACGGAAGGTTGCCCATCCCGACACCTTATTCTCAATGAAACTGCCCGGTCCTATCAGACCTGCCTCTGTTTTTCCCTCAACGAGGGCGCCGCCGATTGGCATTTGCTGATATGCGGGGAGCCACTGCTTCCTGGGTTCAAGCTTCTTTATCCCCTTACTTTTCCCGATAACGGTTTTCTCATAAGCAGTCCTCGCTGCAAGAGCATTTCTTTCCCCCACGTTCTTACCGAGTTTCTCACCGAATCTTCTGCGGATAGCCTCCTCCAGGGATTCAAGCTTAACAACCCCTGTGGCTTTTGCGAATGCCCCGAGGATTGCCGTATTGGTAATCGGGGCTTTTAAAATCTCGAGTGCCACAGAGGTTGCATTCACAGTCGCTGTTCTTATTTCCTTTCCAAGGTCAATATCCTCAGGTTTTTCTTTCGAGTTTATAACCGCTGCCCCATCTGGTTTTAACCCCGACACCACATCGATGGTATCGAGAAGCGAATCGTCAAGCACAACCACGCAGTCGGGTGCATAGACCTGTGTCTTGCTGTATATCTTTTTGGCGTCTATCCTGGTAAAGGCAAGAACAGGGGCGCCCCTTCTTTCGGCTCCAAAAAATGGAAATGCAACAGCATAATTCCCTTCTATTACGGCTGCCTCAGCAAGTGTCTGGGCAGCCATAACCGCACCCTGACCCCCCCTGCCGTGAAAGCGTATTTCGTACACACTATTACTCACATGCTCCGGGCATCAGGATATTGCCGCATTCGCGGCATACGAACCTCGGAAGACCTTTCTTAAGCATCTTTACAGGTGCAGGGTATCCTCCCGTCCATATCGGAAGGTCAACCCTGTGGGCATGTTCCATACAGAGCCCTTTGCCGCACATTATGCACAGGGCAACGGCTTCTTCAGCGGATTCATGTTCAGCGCATTCGTAACATTTCAACATAAAATATCACCAGTTCTCCTTTAAAGCTTCATGGCACGGCGGGCACATTATCCTTCTCAGGTTCTCTATGTCTTTCTCAAGTCTTACAGGGTAATCACCCTTCCAGACCGGGGTTGTTTCATAGATTGCATGTTCCATGCACACACCCATTCCGCATACTATACAGGCTGCCACCGCATCCTCATCCTTTCCCATTTTAGCACATATATAACATTTCAAATCATTCACCTTCTTCCATATTAGCCATAAGCCCTTCACTTATCAGTAGATCGCTTCTGACCGCATGAGCCTCTTCTGCCATCTGACCCAGTATATACCGTATCTCCTTAGCCAGTTCATTGAGTTTAATCCTTGAACATGTTTCACCCCTGGTTATGCCGCTCACGATCGCAACCACAGTACCTTCGGTTTCAGGGGTTTTTGGTTTTATTATTTTAGTCTTTATGCCGGCTTTTGCGAAATCCTCAAAATCAATAGGGTATTCGCAGGCGATGACTGCGGGTATATTGATATACTTCAGGATTTTCTTTGTTTTCAAAAGTATGTGAGAATTGACATTTCCCATATGCAATAACACAAGCCTGTGCCTTGCTATCTGTTCTATTTCCTTTGCAGATATACCGAAGGAAGAGCCGTAGCCTCTTGAAACCGTGGAGCTTCCGACTTCATCCATCGGGACGCCTGCCCCTGCCTCGAGCACAAGAACGCTTACCTGTACTCCTTCCCTGCGCAGTCCCTGTGTAATCTCGCATACGGGCTTTGTAATATGGCGCCTGCCCGGCGTCATGGCAATTGCAACCACATCGGGTCTTGCTGCTTCCGAAAGGGTTCCGCGCTGGGCAAGACCCCCTCCGCGCCCGAGCCCCATCGCCTCCCTGCAATCCACTAACTGGGTCTCTCTTCCAAACATGTTATTTTCTTATTCCAAGCGTGGTCTCCCACGTATCGGCATGTCCCTCTTCTTCTGAGAGGATTTCTTCCAGCATGAGCCTCGTGGTAGGGTCGCCCTCTTCAGCCGCCAGCTTGATATGTTCCTTGTATTGTTTGATTGCCCCGTTCTCTTTTGCGAGGTCGTCCTGAATCATCTTCTTTAAGTCACCGCCTTCCACTATCATGGATGGCTTCTTTGTGGGTACTCCGCCAAGGTAATTGATGCGCTCACCCAGCTTTTCAGCATGTTTCATTTCGTCCTTTGCTGTGTTTTCGAATATGTCAAGGATTTCCGGGCTCTCCATCCCTTCTCCCTCATAATGATGCTTCATGTATTGTATTATGGCGCTCAATTCATCTTCGCGGTCTTTGTTCAATGCGTCTATTATTTTGTTGCTCATAACTCCTCCTTAAGTTTCATTGATGAATCAATGAACACAAAACTATTTTAACCTTTTTAGTTTATCTCGGTCTTCTTCCAGGTACGCAGCCATGCCCGCCCACACCTTCTTTACCCTGTAACATGTTAAGGGCTTTTCTGCATGCAGCTACGCCAGGTGCTCCGGATGTGATGAAAATTACATTCATTGTTTCCATTATCTCTTCCTTCGTGGCACCGTGGTTAAGCGCACTCCTCAACTGGGATTCGCAGCAAGGCTCGCACCTCTGTGCAGCCATAACAGCCAGGGACATCAGTACCTTTACTTTTGCTGAAAGTGCACCGTCTTCCTGTATGCCGTCATCGCATTTTTTGTAATGGTCGAACATTTCGGGGTTCATTTCACCCATCATGTTCATGATCTCCGGCGTAAATCCCATTTTATCGTCTATGCTTTTGATTACTTTCTTGGGTTCCATATTTTGTTTCTCCCTGTATTATCATTGCTTATCATTTGATTTAATCCTTTTCCTGAAATTGAAAGAACTCAAAGCTGAATATATCTTGCCGCTTTCCCAAGTTCTTCTTCTATCCTCAGCAGTTGATTGTACTTAGCATTGCGCTCGCTTCGTGCAGGCGCTCCTGTCTTTATCATCTCGGCGCCGAGAGCAACTGAAATATCCGCAATTGAAGTATCCTCGGTCTCTGCTGACCTGTGGCTGACGACCACTTTGAACCTGTTCTTCTGCGCCAGCCTTGCAGCGTCAAAAGCCTCGGATAACGTGCCTATCTGGTTGACCTTCAGCAGCAGCGCATTCGCAGCGTTTATCTTTATGCCTTTTTCAAGCCGCTTTACATTTGTCACAAAGAGGTCATCGCCCACGATTATCCTGTCCTTAAGTTTTTTTGTCAATGCCGCAAAATCATCGAACGCCTCTTCATGGAACGGGTCTTCGATGGAAAGGATGGGATAGGTCTTGACAAGGTCGGCATAATAATCCGCAAGTTCATCGTTTGACAATGTTTTTCCGTCTATACTGTATTTATCCTTCTTGAAGAACTCGGAAGCTGCCGCATCCAAACCAATGGTGATTTTTTTATCGTATCCTGTTTCTTCAATGGCATAGATGAGGGAATCAAGTGCGTCCTTTGTATTCTTAAGTGGCGGGGCATAACCCCCTTCGTACCCCACGTTGACAGCAGAAGTACCGTATTTTTTCGAAAGCACGGTGCCGAGCATGTGGTATGTCTCAACCCCCATGCGCAGGGCGTCTGAGTATGTCTTTGCCCCAACTGGCTGGATCATGAATTCCTGTATTGCAAGCTCGTTGCCTGCATGTTTTCCCCCGTTTATCACGTTCATTGTCGGGCATGGAAGTGTGAATGTGTTCGTGCCGCCCAGGTAGCGGTAAAGAGAAAGCCCGAGCGAATCCGCTGCCGCATGTGCTACCGAAAGTGAGACCCCGAGAATTGCGTTTGCGCCAAGCCGTGATTTATTCTGGGTTCCATCGAGTTCAAGCATGAGTCTGTCTATATCGCGCTGGTTTCGAGCGTCCATGCCAAGAAGGGCTTTTTTTATTTCTGTATTGACATTGTTTACCGCTATCTTTACGCCTTTTCCATGATACCGTTTGTCTTTATCCCTCAGCTCAAGCGCCTCGTTTGTCCCTGTGGATGCCCCCGAGGGTACGCTTGCTCTCCCGAATCCGATTTCTGTAAAAACATCGACTTCGACTGTGGGGTTTCCCCGTGAATCAAGTATTTCCCGCGCATGGATGTTTTCGATTGCGAACAATGAATATCACCTGTTGAACTGAATGGTTATGGTTGTACTTAATTTTAATTACTTCCTCATGTTAAAATGCGGAATTATCCCAACAGGATGACAGGAAAGACTATTTTGCAGAAAACTGGAAGGTTCATCTTAAAGGTTGCATAATTCGTCTTAAAAATAGGTATATATAGACTGCACTGCATATTATTGGGTTAAGTGCAATTAAAATCAGTAATGCAACAAATTGGATAGAAACTATATGGAAAGCGGCTTCTCGTGGGCTGGATTCATCGAAAGCGTAAATTTGTTCGCGTCTATCATAGTAGTTTTTGGTATTCCTTTTACTGTTTTATCGTTATATAAACGACAACTTCGCAGTATTTTTTCAACAGTATGCAGGTCCCCTGCTCCTGAAGTGGCTAAATATAATGAAGTGCATGACAAGATATTTTCTTACTATACGCTTGATAGTAGTCTATTCGTTATAGATATACAATATTTATCAGAATCTATTGAGAAATTGTATAATAATAAAATAAAATTTGATATGTTTGGGGAACATAATTATAAATTCCCATTGATTTGCGAGGAATGGTGGTTAAAGAGCAAATGCCCAAATCTGCTAATTAAAAATTGTGGGCTAGAAAAAGAAAACAACGGCAAACTGTCTGAGGGTTCGCTGTCGGATGATAAGCTTAAAATGTCTACAAATTTTTTAAATTTATTTCAGATAGAAAATTATCCAGATTTTTTGGGTTCTATTAGTAATAAGGAAATGTGGAACGGTAGGACATTCGACCTGTGCAAAATTGATCCAAAACCAGAAATAAAAGCATTAGAGCTTCATTTTATTCTTGGGCGTTATTTCAACTATGTCAAATACTATGACCTTATCGCAAAGGAACTTTATTTTCATCTTTATATTAAAAGATCTGAAAAATTTTTAATATGGCTATTAAAGCCTCTGTTATTAAAATTTAGGGTTCGGGAGTCTCTGCTCAAAGAGCAAATTTTCGAGTTTAAAGGACGACCTGTTAAGCTTGGCATTAATGTTTTTGTGCTCATGAAAAAGGATGAAAATAAATACTGCACTTTCATTCAAAAACGAGGAGAATTACAGGTTGAACAGCCGGGTTTTTATAGTGTAGCTCCAGCAGGAGCATTTCAGCCTTTGAGTGATTTTCATGAAAAGATTATTGAGGAACAATGCCACTTTCAATATACTGTTTTAAGAGAATTCTTAGAAGAAGTTTATGACCTTGAAGAAGCTGATTGGAAAAATAGGAGTGCAGACCCTTTTAATATATTCAGATTAGAAAAACGGAAAAATTTTACTCCAGGTAAATACCTACTAACCGATGAGGAAATAAAAAATAGGGATATTCCATCTAAAAAGGATAATATATATGAAATTATTCCTACAGGTTTTTTAATTGATTTGGTAACTTTAAAACCAGAATTAACCGTGTTATTGCTCATAAAGGATATTGAGGTCTATAGGAAGAGTAAAGAGATCATTGAAGGAAAAGAAAACATCGAAGGAAACTGGGAAGGACATGTCCTAGAATTTGATATAGAATCGGACGATTTTGCAGAATTTTTAAATAAAAATCTCAATATTAACAATTTTTCTCCCGCTGGAGCAGTTGCACTGGCTGAAGGTCTCCATTACTATTTTACAACAATTAAGAAATCAGATACATAATGATTTAACTTTCACCTGAGAAAGAGCTTGTCTCGTTCCATGCCTTCTGCATCCGCTTAAATTTTTATTCAGCAAAATCTCTGATATTTATTAACATTGCATTAATAGCATCCTCGATTATTTTTTCCTCATCAAGCACTTTTATCTCATAATCTTCCATCAATATTTTTCCGTCAACTATCGTTGTTTTTACATCGCATCCCGAAGCGCCGTGAACAAGAGCCGAAATCAGATTCGAAGATGTAAACTGGGGTTTTTTAATATCAACAATAATAACATCTGCCAGATATCCGGGCGCAAGCGCTCCTGCGTTTATCCCCATCGCCCGCGCGCCGTTCACGGTCGCCATCTCAAGCACTTTTGATACTGGCATCGCAGCGGGGTCTTTGACCTTGTGAAGCAACGACGCCATCCGCATTTCCTTCCACATATCAAGACTCCCGCTTGACGCTGCGCTGTCAGTGCCAAGCGCTACGTTTATGCCTCGCTCAAGCATCTTCTGCACAGGCGCAATGCCGACGCCAAGAGCCATGTTGCTTGTCGGGCAGTGGACGACATTGACATTTTTGCCTTTCAAGATACCAATATCGTCATCCGACAGCCAGACGCAGTGTGCAGCAAGAACGTCTGAACCGAGGAAATCAATGCTGTCGAGAAATTTTATGGAGCACATCCCGTATCGCTTTTTCATTAAATTCAACTCATCTTCTGTTTCAAGCACATGGATATGAATCCCTACCATATCCTTTCTCGCCTTTTCCCTGACTTTAATCAAAAACTCTCTTGAACATGATAACGCTGAATGCGGCGCGTACATGGTCGTAATCCTGCTCAATCCTGCGCCGCTCCATTTTCTCACAAAATCCGCCCTGCTCTTTAGTTTTGTCTCTGAATCCTCGTTCCGCCCTTCAATCATCCCGTATCCTAATGAGGCTCTCATACCTGTTTCTTCCACTACCTGCGCTACCTCATCCATATGGATATACATGTCTGCAAAGGATGTCGTGCCTGTCTTAATCATCTCAAGCACGCCAAGATATGCGCCAGCCCTTACATCTTTGGGACTCAGTTTCGCCTCTGCTCTCTGAATCTTTTTTGTCCATTCCTCATAAGCAAGGTCGTCAGCAACTCCCCGGAAAAGAGTCATGGGGAGATGGGTATGGGCATTGATAAGACCTGGCATGACGGCGCAGCCTTTTGCATCAATCACTTCCTGTGCTCTCTCTTTCGTACCCTTCCCCACGAAAGTTATTAAACCGCTCTCTACTGCTATCACCCCGCCATCGATAATCCCGCCGTTCATGGTGAGCACTCTGCCGCCTTTGATTATCAGGTCTGCCATGAAATAGTAGTAGGCTGAGGATATAAAATAAGGTTTCTAAAAATCGAGCTTCAATAGATTAGAAAAACTTATACCTTCCTTTTTCTATTGAGGTAAGGTGATAAATTCTGCCCAAGAAAGCTTTAATAAGCGTTTCTGACAAAAACGGAATAATTGATTTTGCAACAGGGCTCATTCGTCTTGGTTTTGAGATAGTTTCCACAGGCGGGACATCCAGGGTTTTGAAAAATGCAGGCATAAAAGTAAAAGATGTAAGTGAGATAACAGGATTCCCGGAGATGATGGAGGGCAGGGTAAAGACGCTTCATCCCAGAATTCACGGCGCCATTCTCGCACTTCGGGAAAATCCATCACACATGAAGGAAGCAGCAGAGCAGGGCATCGAACTCATCGATATCGTGGTCGTGAACCTCTATCCATTTGAGGAAACAATAGCCGAGGGAGGCAGTCTCGACGATGCCATCGAAAATATAGATATAGGAGGACCTGCTCTCGTGAGGGCTGCAGCAAAAAATTACAGGCATGTGGCTGTAATAACCGACCCTCTTGATTATCCTTCGATTCTAAAAGAACTTGAACACGGTGAAATAAGCCTGGAAACAAGAGAGCATCTTGCGGTCAAGGCATTTCGCAGGATAGCGGATTATGACTGTGCAATTGACACGTACCTGAGCCGCAAGCTCGTCAGCGAAGATATCCTGCGCCTGAAATTCGTGGAGGGAAGAACGCTGAGGTACGGGGAGAACTGGCATCAGAGTGCCAAATTCTATAAAGAGCCCGATGTTAGCGAACCTTCTGTTGCAAATGCAAAGCAACTGCATGGAAAGGCGCTGTCGTACAACAATTACCTGGATGCTGAGAGCGCGTTGAACGTGGCTCTTGAATTTAAAGATAGTATTTCCGTCGTTGTAGTCAAACACTGTAACCCCTGCGGGTTTGCAACAGGGAAAACACTCACCGGGGCACTTTCGAGAGCATGGGAAGGCGACCCGATGTCATCGTTCGGCAGCATAATATGCATGACGCGCAAACCCGACCTTGCGACTGTGGAATTCCTGAAGGGCAAGTTCGTGGAAATGATAATGGCTCCAGGCTATGATGAGGATGCGCTTTTCTTCCTTAAGAACAAGAGCAAAGACCTCCGAATCCTTGAACTCTCCATGGAGAACGGTGTGCCGCTTGAGAATACGTACCATTATATCGTTGGAGGAATGCTTGTGCAGTCAAGGAACAGGGGAATGTATGAGAAATGGGATGTGGTCACTGAGCTTCCATTCCCTGAGGAGAAAAGAGGGCTGGCTGAGTTTACGCTTACTATCTGCAAATACACGAAATCCAACGCTGTGGTTATTGCATGGGAGTATGAAAAGGGATTTTACCAGATACTCGCAATTGGAGCAGGTCAGCCGAACAGGGTGGATGCGATACGTAAACTCGCTGCAACAAAAGCTGTTGAGAATCTGAAAATGCTGTACATGCGGGAAAAACCTGACATGAGCGAGCAGGAGTATATTAAAAGCATCATGAGTGAATGCGTTCTTGCAAGCGATGCCTTCTTTCCCTTCGATGACAGCATCATTTACTCAGCAGAGAACCACATAAGGTACATAGTGTCGCCAGGAGGTTCGATAAGGGATAAGGAAGTGATCGATGCCGCGAACAGGCTCGGGGTTTCACTTGTGTTCACAGGGATGAGACATTTCCTGCATTGAATAAATTGACAGAATCAGGTTAGCTCTTCTACATCCACCGCATTCAGATTTCTTTTTCTGGCAACGCCGATCAACTTTTTGTCTGCTGCATAAAATATATCTGCGTTTGATTTCATTGCGGTTACAAGATGGAGAGAATCCGCCGCAGATAAATGCTCGGATGAAATGTATTCCCATGACATTTTGACGAGGTTTGTATCAATGTCAACAATTTTTAAATTTTTATTATCAAGCATCTCAAACATATCTGTAAAAATAGCACCTAAGACGTTATTATATTCTTCTTTATTTAATTCGTGGCGCATGAAATGCCGGTCTATTGTGTTTATGGTCTCGCTTATTGTCCCCATTTTTTGCGCTCTCAAAAACTGAATGAACCAACTCACTGCCTGACTCATCGTGATATTCTTTTACATAAGCGCTGGTGTCGATGTATATGTTCATTCACTTCTCAATTCTGCAACAGTGTCACTGAGCTTTCCGGATATTTTTGAGTTTAAAATACCACGAGCAGTTTCTTTCGGAAATCTTCCGTATTTTATGAGCATTTCGCTTAGAGCATCTTTAATGATATCTTCCTCTTTTTTTATTAATCCAAGTTTATGTAAACCTTCCAATAATGTACCTTCTACTGCTGCTATTCCTGTCATGTTTACGACCTCACCGGTATGTTAATAATTGCGCGGTATTTTATATATTATCTGTGCTTATTTATAACCCTATATGCGCCTCTTTATTGCTGTGCGCTGTCTGTAAAATTGATTATCATGAGAATGAAAAAATAAAGCACTGCTGACTTGGTTTTATTTTAAAGCTTCCCTTTCTTTCTAAGAAGCTCAGCATTCAGCACACTTGCCCCTGCTGCGCCTCTTATGGTATTATGCCCCATGCAGATGTAGCGTATCCCGGGGCGGATTCGTCCAACTGAAACTGTCATCCCGCCGCCAAGATTCCTGTCCATTCGCGGCTGGGGTCTATCTTTTTCTTCCTTAACCTCGATTACAGGGTTGGGTTCTGTAGGTAAATCGGACAAACCCGGGTCAAACTTAAGGAAGGCGTCTTTAACATCTTCAGGCGAAGGAGCGTCTGCCATTTCTACCCAGACAGCTTCGGTATGCCCATCCATTACCATTACCCGGTTGCAGCTTGCGCTTACAGCAAACGGCGCATCAATCACCTCGCTCCCATTAAATTCACCCAGAAGCTTCCTGGTCTCGGTCTCCACTTTTTCCTCTTCCTGACCGATATATGGAATCACGTTATCCAGGATCGCCATCGAGGGTACGCCATCGTATCCTGCTCCTGAGATTGCCTGCATAGAAGCTATATAGATTTTTTCAATCCCGAACCTCATGAGCGGCTTCAGTGTCACAGTCATCATAATAGTTGTGCAGTTGGGATTCGTGACCACATAGCCATCCCATTTGCGCCTGTCCTGCTGGACATCTATCAGACCGAGGTGCTCGGGGTTCACCTCAGGGATGACAAGCGGTATGTCTTTCACCATCCGCAAAGCGCTGGCATTGCTTGCTACCACAAAACCTGCTTTGGCAAACTCTGGCTCAACGGTTTTGGCAAGGTCGGCGGGGAGAGCGGAGAAAACGATGTCAGCATCCACTTTCTTCGGGTCGACGGGCACCACAGTCATATCAGCAGCATCTTGCGGGATTTTACTTTCAAGCCTCCAGCTCGCTGCATCGCCGTATCTCTTGCCTGCACTCCTGTCTGAGGCTGCCAGCGACGTTAATTCAAACCAGGGGTGATTGCTCAGAAGCTCTATGAATCTCTGACCTACATTTCCTGTTGCACCGAGTACTCCTGCCCTTATTTTTGACATAGATTGTTTCAGTTTTTATGTTCTGGTTTACTATTGATTATTCTACCTTGATCGCACTGTTCGGGCATGCGTCAACGCATGTACCGCAGTCCGTGCACTCCACCTCATCCACTTTTGCTTTTTCGTTTTTCAGTTCTATTGCGTTTGCAGGGCACTCGTCTACGCATATTCCGCATCCTGTGCATTCTTCGGTATTTACTTTTGCTACCATTTTTGTCACCTTTTGCCTACCATTGGATAAGTGAAATATAAAAGTAACGGTTTACGGTGGATTATTCGATGCTGTTTAGAACATATATCCCCTCATTATCATGACCCCTTTATTTCCACTGGAGGAAGTAGCCACAGAAGTTAAATATATACCAAAGTCTTTTGATACGTCCATGTTATCCCACCGTGTAGATCATTTTGTAGAGTCGGTAATTCGCGACATGACACGCCTCTCATTAAAGCATGATGCCATCAACCTTGCCCAGGGTTTTCCTGATTTTCCTGCCCCTGAGGAGCTAAAGCGCGCCGCAGCTTCTGCAATCATGGAAGATTACAACCAGTATTCCATTACCTGGGGCGCAAAAGACCTGCGATGGGAGATTTCCCGAAAAGCCCGCGAATATAACAGAATAGAGGCAGACCCTGAGAGCGAGGTAACGGTAACCTGCGGCTCGACCGAAGCCATGATGGCTTCCATGCTTGCCATAATAAACGAAGGCGATGAGGTCGTGGTATTCGAGCCGTTTTATGAGAACTACGGACCCGACGCTGCAGTCTCAGGTGCAGTCCCCAGTTTTGTACCCTTAAACGGGGATTACAGTATCGATGAAGATGCCCTTACTTCCGCTTTTAATAAAAAGACGCGCGCTCTCATCCTTAATACCCCGAATAATCCCTGCGGCAGAGTTTTTACGAAAAACGAGTTAAAGTTGATTGCAGACCTCTGTGTTGACTTTGATGTTATTGCAGTGACAGATGAGATTTACGAGCATATCCTGTACGACAACAGAGAGCATGTCAGCATCGGTTCTCTTGACGATATGAAGGACAGGACTATTACCATAAGCGGATTCTCAAAGACGTACAGCGTCACAGGATGGCGCATCGGCTATGCGCTTGCAGAAAAAACTCTGACATCTGGGATAAGGAAGGTGCATGATTTCCTCACCGTTGGAGCGCCTGCGCCGCTTCAGCATGCATGCGTCACTGCACTTAGGTTCCCGGATTCCTATTACAAAGAGCTTGCAAAAATGTACGACGGAAAAAGAAAACTTCTCTATAAGGCTTTAATAAAGGCAGGATTCGCTTGCAGCATGCCTGAAGGGGCATACTACATACTGGCTGATATTCCGCAGGGCATTGAGATGGATGATGTAGCTTTTGCAAGATACATGGTGAGCGAAGTTGGAGTGGCAGCTGTTCCGGGAAGCAGTTTTTACAGGAGCGAGGCGGGAAAGCATAAGCTTCGTTTTACGTTCTCGAAAAAGGATGAGACGTTGATGGAGGCGGCGCGAAGGCTTGAGGGTTTAAGTATTTAAAAAGTTATTTAGTGCAAAATGAAAATCGTAATCATAGACTACGGACTCGGAAACCTTCGGAGCATCGAAAAAGCCCTCCAATACGTAGGTGCAGACGTTGAAATCTCAAACGAACCCTCGGCAATCGACCGCGCCGATGCCCTGATACTCCCTGGAGTTGGAGCATTCCGCGATGCGATGCTGCATTTTTCCACGCTTGAGCGCGTGGTGAAGGATGCTGTGGAAGAGGGAAAACCGCTTCTGGGGATATGCCTTGGCATGCAGATGCTGGCTTCCGAGAGCGAGGAAGGAGGATTGCACAGGGGCATTGGTATAATCCCGGGAAGGGTGACAAGGTTTCCATCGTCCGAACTGAAAGTTCCCCACATGGGATGGAACTCGATTATTATCAAAAAGAATATTCCATTGCTAAAAGGCGTGGATAACGGCTCATTCGTGTATTTTGTACATTCCTACCATGCAAATACGGAAGAGAAATATGAGGCTGCAATGTGCGATTATGGGTTCGAGTTCCCTGCAATTATCACAAACGAAGCCGGAAACGTTGTAGGCACGCAGTTCCACCCTGAAAAAAGCGGGATAATTGGGCTTCGCATGATTGCGAATTTTGTGGAGAGTTATGGACCTTGAAGGCTATGCCAGACGGGGTATCCTGAGAAATGATAAGGCTCTCAAGGCGAAGTTAGCCGACAGGATACTTGAGATAAAAAACATCTCGCGAAAGCATGCTGAGGAGATAGCAAATGCAGTTATTGTGGAAGCAAACGCCACCATGAACCCAAAAGGCGATATACTCACGTCTATAAGCAGCGGCGTTACAATGGGAGAATTCGGCGTTGGCTCACGCGGCGGCGGTGATTTCTATACCCATGAGAAAATTGCGGAGGTAATAGGTAAAACTTCCGCAGTCGTGGATTCCTCGCATCTTGACGATTCGGGCGTTGTTCGTGCCAAAGGTACGTATCTTGTGGTGACCATAGACGGCATGCATTCCAGGCTCTCGGACTTCCCTTTCCTTGCCGGCTTCCATGTGGCGCGCGCAGCCCTTCGTGATGTGTATGTCATGGGCGCGCGCCCTGTCGCCCTTTTCTCGGACATACATGTGGCTGATGATGGCGATGTGGCAAAGATATTCGACCATATCGCAGGCATCACGACAGTCTCGGAACTGACAGGTGTGCCCCTGATCACAGGCAGCACGCTTCGGATTGGCGGCGATATGGTGATTGGAGAGCGGATGACAGGCGGCGTGGGCGCCGTCGGGGTAGCAGAGAGTCTGACTGCGCGCATACAGGCAAAGCCAGGAGATATTATACTCATGACAGAAGGCGCCGGAGGGGGGACGGTCTCGACGGCTGCGCTTTATTACGGGATGCACGATATCGTGGATGAGACGATTAATCTCAAGTTCATCGATGCCTGCGAGGCGCTGTTAGAGGCGGGGTTGATCGGGAAAATCCATGCAATGACGGACGTGACAAACGGAGGCGTCAGGGGTGATGCGAAGGAGATTTCAAGGACGGCATGCGTTAAACTTGTCTTCGAGGAAGAAAAGATGCGCTCGCTTGTGAATAAAAAGGTGCTTGAAATGCTCGATTCACTTGAGATAGATTACCTTGGAGTATCGCTGGATGCGCTTTTGATAATCGCACCGCCTGAGCATGCGGATGAGATTATGAAATGTGTGCACAGAAAGGGCGTGGCTATCGATGTTGTGGGGAAAGTCGAGGAGGGTAAGGGAGCTGAATTGATTATTAATGGGGAAGTTCATGATTTTACGCCGAGGTTCAGGGAGTCTGCCTATACTCCCATCAAGAAGCTCGTGGGTGAGAAAACCCCGAGGAATTTTGAGGCTATGAAGAAGGCTGTGAATAGGGCGGCGGCGCAGGCGGTTGAGAAGAAATGGAGGGTGGTTGAGAGGATGCGGAGTGGAATCTGTCAAACATCGAGCCAAACCCACGAGCCAGCGCCTCAAGGGCGGCGCCTTTCATAGGCATAATCTACCGATGGAGTGCACCATTTATTTATACACCCGCCGCTCATAATATTGATAATATGAGTTCCGAAGTCGAAATCGCAGAGGTGGATGCCAAAGGAAGGATACTGATACCCGAAAAAGTTCGTGAAGAAATCGGTATCCATCCCCATGACAAATTAATCCTTGGAGTAAAAAACCACACTCTCATCCTCGCCAAAAAAGAGACAAGCGTGTTCGACCTTCAGCTAAAAGAAGTGGCAAAAGGTACACTCAAAAAAGCCCTGATATTTGAGCGCAACATTGATAAAGCAGGCAAAAAAGATATGCCGGTGGCTTCATGAAACAAAAATACTTATGGCGATACATCGTAACCGACCCTGCTATCTGCCACGGCACGCCGACCTTCAGGGGAACACGCATCTCAGTAAAAGATGTGCTGGAACAGGTGGAGAACGGCATGGCATGGGAGGCAATTATCGAGGAGTGGCATGGAGCCTTAAGCAGAGAGGCGATTGCTGAAGCTATACGACTGGCTCGTGAAGCTCTGATTACCCATGCACCTGAACTGATGCCGGAGCCTGCCTGCGCATGAACGTTCTGGATGAGAACATACCAGAAAGCCAGCGTCAGCTTCTTCGTGGCTGGCGCATCCAGGTTCGTCAAACAGAAAGGAGCACCCCTCCTCTCATGGGCGGCGCCGTTCATAGGCGTTATGCCAATGTTCTCACAACTTTATCATGAAGTTCTTTGTTCTTCGTCCCGATTATCGACATGCCTGAAGCCTTCACATCGTTGTTAAGATTATTACCCTCAAGGTCGGTCAGGAAACCTCCCGCCTCTTTCAGTATCAAAGAGGAGGCCATGATATCATAACCGCTCACAAGCCCTCTTGTATCAATAACCCCGTCAAGCGTTCCGTCAGCCGCATAACACATATCAAGCGCGATGCTCCCAAGCGCCCTCATTATGATTGATTTTTCAAGCTCTATAAGTCCTGCCGGCACACGAGGTACGCCGTAAGAATATACCGATACCACGGGTTTTGGTCGTGTGCCGGGTTTCTTGCTCTCCACCAGTTTACCATTTAAAAAGGCGCCTTTTCCCTTCTCTGCGCAGTAAATATTCCCCTGTATATCGCAAATCACCGACATTTTGATATCATCGAAGGTCGCAATATCGGTTTTTTCCGTGTATGCAAGCGAGGTACAAAAAAAAGGAATACCGCAGGTGGCGTTGGTAGAGCCGTCTATCGGGTCAAAAATCAGCATGAAATCAGGGCGCTTGCCGACGATGCGGTCGCCGAGTTCCTCTGATATTATTCGTGCAGAAAGCCCGCGGGTTAAAAGCGCCTCATCAAGCGCACGTTCAGCAGCCATGTCCATTTTGCGCGTTATATCCTTGGGGCGCTGCGCAATCATCTCGCCGTAATCTACATGCTCACGTATGAAAGAGGAGATAACATCCCTGATTTCAAGTCCTATCTCAACAAGGGTTTCAATTTTCATCAGCTTCTGCCCTCATGCGACCCGAATAACGCCATAATGGCATCGGCAACTTTTCTTGCACTATCATCAGGCTTCATTTTATCGGTATCGACCACTATTTCAGGTTTCATAGGCTCTTCGTAAGGGACATTGACGCCCGGGACGGTTGCGCCTGTGCGTACTGATTTTTCATATATTCCCTTTGGCGAAAAAACCGCTTTTCTATGGGCTTCACGTTCCATGCATACGGAAAGTGAGCATCTGACAAACACTTCGGCAAAACGAGGGATCATTTTGCGCGCAGCATCACGGTATTTTCTCCTGTTCGCTGTGGCATCGATAAAAACATTGACCCCGCTCTCAACAAGGAGTTTTGCCATATAGCCAAGTGACAGATATACAATGTCCCGCTCTTCATCCGTGTATTTAGGGTCTGGAGTAAGAACACGTCGAATTTCATCAAGCTGAAGGAGCTTGACATCAATACCTTTTTTCTTAAGTAAAGCCGCTGTCCGGTGGGCAATCGCCGTTTTCCCGCTTCCCGGAAGACCTGTGAACCAGACCGCAAAAGCCATTT
Source organism: Candidatus Methanoperedens sp. (assembly GCA_027460525.1). NCBI lineage: Archaea > Methanobacteriati > Methanobacteriota > Methanomicrobia > Methanosarcinales > Candidatus Methanoperedentaceae > Candidatus Methanoperedens > Candidatus Methanoperedens sp. The sequence goes on along the minus strand of JAPZAS010000014.1, from coordinate 38,693 downwards.
CTTTTATCCTACAAATATGAATTCACATTCTGATAATCAAATTCTTCGCTGTCAAGTATATTATGGATAAAATTAAAAATTTTTGTCCGCACGCTTGGTTCGAGATTGGGATACCAGATCGGACTTGCCACCACAACGCTGCGGAATACATAAAAAGGCTGGATTACCCGCAATAGTTCATCGTCGCCTGTTTTTTCAAGGTAATTCTTGAAAAAGATTTCATACAGTTCCTTAAAAGCTCCGTCAAGCTTTCCATACTTTTGCAGGGAATAGAAAATATAGTTCATTGTTATGGAAGAAACATCATCCGCCGCCTCACCCCATTCGCCGCGGCTTCGGTCAAGCACGGTAAAATCCGTGCCTTCGCGGAACATGATATTCCAGGGATGGAAGTCACCGTGTGTCATGCACAGGCGATGGGTCTTCCCTTTGATTTTATAGCGCCAGTCAACGCATTTCTTTTCGATTTCGCAAAGCGCCTCCCAGCCCACAAAATCGAGGTTATCAGGATAGCTGTCCAGCAATCCCATGATGCATTCCCCGTGCCCCACAATATCCCTGATTTTCCGAAGATACAGTTCGCGGTCATCGTGCTTGCTGGCATGGATTCCGGCAAGATAAGTGGACATTGCCAGAGCTCTTTCCATATCAAGAGACTTAAGCCCTTCCTTCTTTATTCTCTCAAGGTCAAGGAAATACTCTTTTCCCTCTATTTTATCCATTAAAATGAAATATTCCTCTGCTTTCCCTGCCGAGAAAAGCTCACCTTCATGCGTAAAATATCCCACGTCAAGCGAGCGTACATGCTTCGGTAATTCATTGAAAGTCGAGTTTTGCCAGATGAGAATCGCCGCCCTGTCTGAAAAATGGTCATGCCCAAAGCCCTTCTGCACGCGCATGGATGAGAGCACGATAGAGTGCTTTTTCCCGTTTGCTTCGAATTCAATAAGATAAGGCTTGCCGTAGCCGAACCATTTTATGCCTTCCTCGATCTCGGAAGGTACGGCGCCCAGCTCGCGGATGCCGGTTACTCTTGCTTCGCCGTATAATCCTGTTAAATATTTCTCAACAGCTTGTTTCTTTAAAATCATGTTCCCAGAGTCCAGGAATGAAGGTATTTATCCTGCTCTTCAGTCAGCGTCTCTATCTCAATGCCCATTGCCTCAAGCTTGAGCTTAGCCACACGGCTATCGATTTCGACCGGAACTCTGTAAACCTGGTTCGAAAGTGTCCTGCCTTCTTCAGCAATGTATTTAACAGCAAGTGCCTGGTTTGCAAAACTCATATCCATGACCTCAGGCGGATGCCCGAATGCGCTTGCGAGGTTTACAAGCCTGCCTTCTGCAAGCAGGTATATCCTGCGGTTGTCTTTCAGGACATACTCCTGCACATCGTTCTTGATCTGGTTGACCTTTGTTGATAACTTCGTAAGTGCCGGGATGTCAACTTCCACATTGAAATGCCCCGAATTGCACACTATTGCCTGGTCTTTCATGGCTTCGAAATGCTCCTTCCGGATGGCAGATACATCGCCAGTGACTGTAATGAATAAATCCCCGACTTTTGCAGCTTCCTTCATGGGCATGACCCTGAATCCGTCCATGACAGCCTCGAGAGCTTTTCTCGGCTCTACTTCGACCACGACTACATTGCTCCCCAAACCTCGCGCCCGCGAAGCTACACCTCTGCCGCACCAGCCATAGCCAGCCACAACGACTGTTTTTCCTGCAAAAAGGATGTTGGTGGCATTCATTATACCATGTATGGTGCTCTGACCTGTGCCGTAGCGGTTATCGAACATCATCTTGGTCTCAGCATCGTTTACTGCGATTACAGGGTACTTCAGGGCGCCTTCTGCAGCCATTGCCCGCAGCCTGATTACACCTGTGGTTGTTTCTTCGCACCCGCCTAATATGCCTTTTATCATTTCCTGGTGCTTTGAATGCACAAGTGCTATGGTATCCGCGCCGTCATCCAGGGTGATGTGGGGCTTTATCCTGAGCGCTTCTTCAAGGCACTCGTAATACTGTTTCTCGTCCTCTCCTTTTATTGCAAAAACCTTTATTCCCTCGCTTGCGAGGGCGGCAGCCACGTCGTCCTGAGTGCTCAAAGGGTTTGAAGCTGTGAGCGCGACATTCGCACCTGCGGCTTTCAACGCATGGATGAGATTGGCTGTTTCGACCGTGACGTGAAGGCACGCCACAACGTTTATCCCTTCAAGCGGTCTTTCCTTCTCGAACTGCTCTTTGATTTTCGAAAGTACAGGCATGTGTCTTCTTGCCCATTCGATTCTCTGTTTCCCGGCGCCTGCAAGTTTTATATCTTTTATAACATAATTTTTCATCAAAATCCCTTTATTTGTAAAACAGATGCCAAATGCCCGATATACTTATTAAATCTGTTGGTTTTTATTTTGGATTATCAGGATTATGCGGCTTTCGAAATTACTTAGGCTGGGTAAAATATAACGTGAATAAAATAATACTTATAATAAGGAGCGCGATAATTAAATAATAGTTCCAATGGTTTCTTATCGGGGTTTTTATTAAATAGCGGCTCCAATGGGTTTTTATCTGGATTTTTTCTGCCTCACCTGTTCCTTTAGCCTCAGCCGGCACTGAAGGAACGGGGCTTGCATGAACTTGAATGTCTTCTTTTTTAGATTCTAAAGGAGATTCCGGCTGTTTAAGAAGTAGTGTTGGTTTTTGCTCGCTTGTTCCTTCTACCCCTGCTGGCACTAAAGGAACTGGGCTTGCATGAATTTGAATGTCTTCTTTTTTAGGTTCCAGAGGAGATTCAGCCTGTATAAATGGTGCTGGTTTTCGCTCGTTTTCGGTAATTATCCCCTGGGCAGCGGAAGGTAGATGCTCGCTGCAGAAGCTGTTCCCATTAACAACATATTCAGCCTCTTTCCCGCATTTGATACATTTTAAAGCCGTAATAAATCACCACTTTCTTTGCTAAGCAGTCAGTAACTGCGATATTGCATTGGTTATATAAATACTATGCCATAACAATTGAACTTCGTTAGAAGTGCGGCTGCCGGGATTCGAACCCGGGTTAGAGGCTGTTTCCCTCCTTTGATCAGGCTTTTGCCTGCAAAAGGTTGTTGGGAAGCCCCTGTCATAACCGCTGGACCACAGCCGCACATTTTGGTTCTTTGATTTTTCCTTAGTCCAATCGAGCCGGAGGCGAGATGGACACGCCCTCCAGAGGCGTGACTCTGGCCGTTCTGGACCACAGCCGCATGATTGTTTCCATTCTGACAACCGCAAGAACTCATATGCCTGTTAATTATTCAAGCAATATATCGTTTATGGTTATAATTTATTTTTCTTCAACCACAAATTTACAGTGACGATACCCGGTTCCGTGACATTCTGTTTCTCTAACGTTGTAAGCCAGGTTCAATCTGCTTGAAAAAACCCCTTCCATAATCCCCTCATCCATAGAACACAGCGTTTTTCCCACATCTGGCATTTTACTGCAGTGGTGACAATTATTAACGAGTAATGCAGGCTTTCTACCTTCGATAACGGTCATATCCCCCAGCTTATGATTTTCCCAGAAAAAAGAAATTTCGTTTAAAATATCCTCATAATTCTTTGATTTAAACCCCGCCCCGATCTTTGTTCCTAGATCATTTCCCATTTTTTTCAAAATCGGTTTTGGGTCAATGCCATATGCCTCCATGCCGTATCGAAAACTGCAAAATAGTTTTTCTTTCAATGATTCTCCTCTCAATATGGATGCTGCGATCTCATCCAGATGCTTGTTATATTGATCATGTAAGGGACGCTCAGAATATGCCAGATAGAGAGCATTCAATACAAAATATTTTTTGCGCTTATCGTTCAGGAATGTTTTCTCATGTATCAGGTTTAATTCCTCAAGGTCGTGCAAATGCACAGAAATTGTGGACTTGGCTTTTTTGGATTTTTCCACAAGCTCATCAAAGGATGTAGTGCCATTTGAGAGAAGTTCAAGTATTTTCAACTTAACAGGGCTGTCCAGGGCTACCATACCATTATCGGTCGATAATAGTGCCGTAGTCCTGTCCGTCTCCATGATTTGTAAATAGTCTTAGTTATATAAATAATGTTCGCTTTTGTACGAAATTCTTTTTGATACAACATAAATATTAATCCATCAAATATGATTGCCAATGACCCGCGATAAACACACGATTAAATTCTCAAAACCGATTGTATCAAATAAGGAGGGTTTGCAGCTTGCCACTCCTGAAATCGTGGCAGAATACATTGCAAAAAGGTTAAAGACTGATGTAATCGCAGACCTCGGATGCGGAATCGGAGGGCAGGTTATTTTTTTTGCAAAGGAATGTAAAAAGGTATATGCAGTTGAGAGAAATCCGAAAAAGCTTGAGTACGCGAAGCAAAATTGCAGCTTATACAACGTCAGCAATGTTGAATTCATCCTGGGCGATGCACTTTCGGAAGATGTTAAAGCAAGGGTATCCGACACTGATATTATCTTCTCAGACCCGGCACGTGCATTATCCGAGGAAGTTCGTACACTTGAGAACCTTGAGCCGCCGCCCATCGAAATTTTGAAAATGTATTCGGACGTAACACAAAATTTTGCGTTCCATGCCCCGCCGCAGATGCCGCATGAGCGGATAACTCTTGACTGCGAGCGTGAGTATCTTTCGTTGAACGGGCAGTTAAACAGGCTGACGTTATATTCTGGCGTTCTCAAAAGATGCGAGAGAAGCGCCGCAGTTCTTCCTGAAAACGCATGGCTCTCTTCTTCGGATGCGCCTGTGATCAAAAAGTGCTCTTTGCAAGAGTATGTTTATGAGCCGCAGCCATCTGTCGTGAAGGCACTGCTTTTGAATGAGCTGGCTCAGACAATAGCAGAAGCGGGCAGGGAAATTTTCTGTTTTAAAAGTGACGAGAGACGCACCCTTCTGACATCCTCCGAACTTATTGAATCGCCATTTTTTAAGGACAGGTACAGGGCAGTTGGCAAAACACAAAAGGATATTTTGACATTGAAAGAGATTCTGAATTCAGAAAAGGCAAGAAATGTCGTCCTGCGTCTTGATATTGAACCTGAAAAATACTGGCAGTACAGAAAGATGCTTGAGAAGGGATTGACTGGCAGCAGGACACTGCATGTGTTCGGGTTCGGGGATGAGGCAGTGGTGTGCGAGAAGATAAAACTATAATATGATATCAGCCAATTGTGCACCTATGTTCACAATGGAAAATCATCTTGAAATCCGAAACAATCATCTTATCATCGGCAGGGCTGATACCACAGAACTTGCAGAACGATACGGCACACCGCTTTATGTCACCAATGAGTCACGCGTCATTGAGAATTTCTCTTCGTATAAGAAAGCATTTCCGCATGCAGACATATATTATGCTGCCAAAGCCAATGGGAGTTTTGCGATCTTAAGGATACTGGCAAAACAGGGAGCCGGCGCAGATGTCTTTAGCTACGGCGAACTCTATATGGCGCTTCTTGCCGGAATTCCGAGGGAGAAAATCCTCTTTAACGGCAATTCAAAGACAGACTTTGAGCTTCAAAAGGCAGTGGAGATAGGCGTAAAGGTATCCGTGGATTCAAGGGATGAACTGCATACCTTATCTCAAATCGCACAAAAAGCGAAGAAGGAAGTGGAGATTGCATTTCGCGTGAATCCTGATGTCTCACCAAAGACGCATCCCAAAATCTCAACCGGACTTCGGACTTCCAAATTTGGAATACCATCAGGGGAGGTCGTGGACATCTATCGAGAAGCCTCAGAACTTCCGGGAATCTCTCCATGCGGTATGCACTGCCATATCGGTTCGCAGATACTGGATACTGCGCCTTTTCGAGAAGCGATGCACAAAATGATGGACCTCGTGGAAAAAGTGACCGCACTTGGGATCGACCTCAGTTTCGTTGATATGGGCTCTGGTCTTGGCATACCATATAAGAAGGATGAACGTGCGCCTACGCCGCAGGACCATGCTGATGCTATTCTCCCCGTATTCGAGGAAAGAACAGGCGCACTGGGAATCTCCCCGAAACTCATCCTTGAGCCCGGGCGCTATATAGTGGGCGACACCACTATCCTTTTAACCCGCGTTAATACAGTGAAGAAGGCGGCAAAGAATTTTGTGGGGGTGGATGCAGGTTTTAATCTCTTAATCCGACCTTCGATGTATGAATCCTACCATTATGCTGTCGTGGCAAATAAGGCAGCCTCGCCTCCCGGGGATACATACACCATCGCTGGACCGATATGCGAAACAGGGGATATTCTTGCCCATGACAGGGAACTTCCGCATATTGAAAAGGGGGATCTGATAGCCCTTCTGGACTCTGGTGCATACGGGTTCAGCATGAGCAGCCAGTATAATGGAAGACCAAGGTGCGCCGAGATACTTGTGAAGGACGGGGAAGCCGATGTCATAAGGGAGAGGGAGGATGTTGAGGAGCTGATGGCTAAGCAGAGGCTTCCTGCGAGGTTACTTTGAGAGTGGAATTTGGGTATCTCTTTTCGCGTTCACGTTAACATCTTCGAGCTGGGCAGTATTTTAGTCATTTCTTGGACTGTAATGATAAAATATATGTGTGATTAAAACACACATGTATTGGTGAATTATTGGCAAAATATCTGATAAACAAGTCTTATCAAATCGCTGAGGATGAATTCATAGATATCATGATTGTCACTGTCCCGAAGTCTAAACAGTTTCCAAATGGTGTTAAGTATGGAATAAACTACCGTGTTTTTGCAGGGCATGAATGGATCGAGTTAATCAGATACGATAATGCACATGGTATAGGTGAACACCGCCACATGTTCGGCGAGATAAAACCTACGGGAACCATTCATCCTGAAAAAATAATTAATGAGATGATAAAGATAATAAATGAAAGGAGAAGCGAGATAGATGAAATTAAAAGAAGATCAAAGGGCTAAACTCTCAGGAACATTGAAAGCGCAGTATGTTGAAGTCATCATTATTCCAAAAGAGGAATACTTCAAAGGATTGAATGATTTATTCGAACAGGCTCATAAAGGTAAACTAAAACCTCAGCCGCGCCAGATAGTCGTGAGTTCCATCAATGACCTCAACAGCATCCTTACACCGGAACGTGTGAAAATACTCCAGACAATACGCGAATCCGAACCGCAGTCTATAAGCGAACTTGCTGTTCTTCTGGGCAGGGATCGAAGGAATGTTATCCACGACCTTACATACCTTAAAGGGCTGGGATTTGTGGATTTTGAGGATGAAAAGAAAGCTAAGAGAGCTAAGAAGCCGACTGTGGATTATGATGCTGTGCATGTGACGATACCGATTTCGGGGGCATCGGCAGTAATTGCTTAAAGTTATGCCTGCCTTCGATATTTAGGCGGATTTAATGATTAAACTAAAAGCCCACACAGTCTCCCGCGGAAAAGCGCAAGGTGAAGCTCTCGTTACCACCCAGCCTATTTCATTCCTTGGCAGCATAGATACGAAAACCGGCATTGTGATTGAAAAAGGGCATGAACTTGCTGGAAAGAGCATAAAAGGAAAAGTGCTTGTATTTCCGGGCGGGAAAGGTTCGACTGTGGGCTCGTATGCGATTTACCAGCTCAAGAAGAACGGCGCTTCTCCCTGCGCCATGATAAATATCAAAGCCGAGCCCATTGTTGCAGTGGGCGCCATCATCTCCGATATCCCGCTTGTGGACAGGGTGGAAAAGAACCCTCTTGCTGCGATAAAGACCGGGGATAAGGTTTTAGTGGATGCGATTGTAGGAAGCGTGGAGATTCTATGAGCGACGAAAAAGGTTTTATGGAAATAAAAATGAGCTCCGGCTGGTTTATGACCATCACACTTGCGAAAAGCGACAGGTTTGAGGAAGGGAAGGAGTATGTGGAGATAGCCAAGGAAAGAAGCGGGCAGAAGCGCGGAAGGTTCAATCTTAACCCGAAGTATGTAAGAGCGCTGGGAGAGGCGCTTATGAAGTTTGCGGACGAGAATAATCTTTAGGATTTGTGCACGCATAGGAAATTATAAACGTATTTATTCCAATATACAATATATTCCTGATGATTGATCTATTGCTTTCCTAAGTAGTTCCTAAATGCGGAAGACATTGCACTTGTGCGTTGGGAAAAAAGATTTGAACAAAAATCGTATATGTCATTATATTCATCAAAATCCGTTATACCTAAATAATCAATTAATTTAGTTTCATCGTTTTTAGATAATGATAAATATTTAAATATACATCCAAGAAGATTGGGTTTATAGGGTTCAGGCACAAGTTTCAGCATATACTTCCATTTTGATTTTGAATTCAAAATTTTCAATTTCTCAATCTCCTCCATAACCTTATCTCTTCTTGTTTTTATATCTCCTGGAATATCTCCAAGTTTGGGAATAAGTGATAATGGAAGGCTGGAGGGATAATCACCTATAAATATAGACGCATGACCTATTGAATTATCCCTATCCTTATAACTAAGTTCATTCCAGAATCTCTTCAAATCTCTTATTTCAGATTCGCTTCTCTCTATATTGAAAACATTAAACATATTCTCTCAACTTATATATCTATTCAAATATATATTGCTTCTGGTGATATATCCAAAGAAAAAGACGTTTCAATTCGTATTGATAGTTATCCTGATGTGTTGCACATCTTAATTGATTGAACCTAAAAACAAGCTATATTTCGCATATACTTTCATTGCATTAACTTTTTTGTTGGTAATTTTGTCAGGATATAATATATCATAATAACCCCCTGTTTAGTCAATTTAAATTTAGACCAAATGATCTTGTTCCTAATTTTTCTTTTGCTCTCTTTTCCCGATGTATAACATCATCTTTTGTAGAACTATATAGAAGTATTTCTAGGATAGAAAATCTAAAAGAATTATACTTTTCTGGGTTAGCTTTTAATATTTCAATTAATTTCTTGTTTCCTCCATCTTTTGTTTCTATATAATTTTTCCAACGTCCCCATATACCCTTTTCATTATAAGCCGAACCAATATATTGTTTTCCATCTGTTTCATCGGTTATTAAATATACACCCTTTACTTTAGATAAAGCATGATACCAATCTTGGTGAGCCTCTTCGTTTTTTATTATTTGCTCTAGATCATGCCATTTAAGGGAAAAATCTAAGAATCCAGGAAATCTCGTAAAAAATCCTTTTGGAAGAATCTCAACAATTTTTTTCTCTCCTTTCTCTCCTTTCTCTTTTTTCTTTATATACCATTGATGCCACTTTCTTTCACCTCCTCCCCAATCAATTACTAACCTATCGGTAAGGCTTTCAAGATATTTTGTTTTTTCAAGTGTGTAGAATATCCTTTTTCCATCTGGTTTCCAAACATCACTGCATTCCTTCACTACATCAGTAAGTTCATACTTCTTTTTGCCTTTTACTTCATATATACCTTTGAATATTGTCTTTTTCGAATACTCATCGACAAGAAAAGAAATAATAGCATCACATCCATTAAAAACAGGATTTCTTTGAATTGATTGATATACATCAAACATTCCATTTCTAATTAATTCCAACTCACTATCTTCTTTTATTACATGTCTTATTATCTTTACATTTTCATAATCGAAATTAATATCAAAAGCCTTCAATATATTTCCTATGTTCATATAAGCTCCTTAACTCAACAATTTAACTTCTTTTAACGATTTGATACCTATTAGTTTCTCTTGAATTAAGATATTATACACCTCTCATAAAAAACCATTTCCCAATATTAACGGTCAATTATTGTATATGAGCCGAGATAGAGCCATCAAAGCAATAATGAGGATTGCGCCCCCGCCCTAAAGTGAGCACGCAAAAGCGAATGTGCGCACGACCGCGCAAGAATAGCCCTTCGGAGGTAAGCGCATGTACGGGGTTTATGCGCCGGTCGGGACTCGAACCCGAGTTTAAGCGTTGGCAACGCTCAGTGATAACCACTACACTACCGGCGCAAACCGAAGTGGGGCATTCACTTAATATTTCAATCCGTATTAATAGTTTTCATTCTGACGACTAAAAGCCTGGAATAAGGTTCTGTCAAGTCTGCGTCTGATTAGAATTGCTGTCAAAATTCGTCTGTTTAGGTTGCTGGATTGCCCAAAACGGTGAATTTGCTTAACAGATTATTACATAGGGCTTTATCATGTTGTCTTGCTTTCCATATCGATTTTATGCAATTCAAGATATAGCCTATAAATAAAGAAAATACCATATACAAAACAAAAAAGAAATAACCATATGGCAACCGTTTTGATTAAGAGCACATTACTTTCATCTAGTCCTAGATAGCCAGATACACCTATAATAATAAGACTTGCAGACGCCACTACAAATAAAGCAAAAAAGTTTTGAATATCTTTTTGCATATGCGCTTTTCTTCTGCGCAATTTACATATTAATTCCAGTATATCATCATCACGGGTTTGTTCGCTTTGATTTAGTCGATCACAGATGTTTCTAATCATTAAATCAGTTGTTTGTATTCCTTTAGCGGATTCTCCTCTGCTGTGAAATAATATCTGAAATGTTAATGCTAGAAGAGCAACACCAGCTATTGTTATAGCACCTTCAAGTATAATCGGCATTTTTTCACCTTAAATAAAAAAAACCGCTTTTAGTTCTCAATTCCACATTTATTGATTTGGGATGCTTGCTCCGAATCCAAATACCATGCCACTACGTTTTTCAAAAATGTAATAGCTAAATATATACTAGCCCCCAAAATCAAGCTATAAGTTATTGCATTTCCAGATTCGATACCCTTAATCAAAGAATAATAAATGAAGACCAAAGGCATGAGAAGGGTAAGCAACACTTCGGGCGAATTGATATCTGTACAAAACTTAATACCACCTAACTTATGCATAGACACACCTCTCGGAAACCACAATAAGTTAGTTGATTTTATCGCTATATAAAATTATCGCTGTTCAAAAATTATAAAAATTATTACAATAATGATTCATTATGATGCTATCTTGAATAACAATCTTTATCTAATTCCAGCCTGAAATCAGCATGTAATGTTGATCAAGCCTATTTCTGAACTTTCAGCTAAAGAAAAGTCAGGGCTGTTTAACCGCGGGACAGGGCTTCAGGATGTGATGGAGCCTGTAATTTCAATACTCAGGGATGTAAAGGAAAATGGCGATGAAGCCCTCAGGCGATACACGCTCAGGTTTGATAATGCAAGCATAAGCGAAATTGAAGTTCCACATGATGAAATTGATTCCGCACTTGCGTCGGTTGATAAGAAACTTATTTCACATCTTAAAAAAGCAGCTTCCAATATCCGTGCATTCCATGAAGCGCAGGTCTCAAAAGACTGGATAAAGGAATTCTCCCCGGGAATCAGGCTGGGGCAGCGGGTTACTCCTCTTGAAACCATAGGTGCATACGTCCCGGGCGGCAGGGCTTCGTATCCCAGCACAGCCCTCATGACCGTGATACCCGCAAAAGTGGCTGGTGTAAAGGAAGTCGTAGTATGCACCCCGCCGGGGGCTGATGGAACAGTAAACCCTCTAACCCTTGCGGCTGCTCATATTGCAGGTGCTGACAGGGTATTCCGCGTCGGGGGTGTGCAGGCGATCGCAGCCATGGCATACGGGACCGAGACCATACCGAAGGTGGATAAAATCGTGGGACCAGGCAATGTATATGTTACCGCAGCCAAGATGGCGTGCGGGACTGCGATAGATTTTCCCGCAGGACCGAGCGAAGTTCTGATAATAGCGGATGGCTCTGCCAGAGCCCCTTTTATTGCATCGGATATGATTGCCCAGGCAGAGCACGACCCGAATGCGATCTCCATCCTTGTTACTACCTCAAAAAACCTTGCAGAAAAGGTAAAACAGGAAATAGATTTGCAGATGAAAAGCGAAGCGAGAATCGAAATCATAAGAAAATCCCTGGAAAATGCAGCCATACTCACGGGAAATCTTGACGAGTGTATTGCATTTTCAAACAAGTTCGCGCCTGAGCATCTTGAAATAATCACAGAGAAGGATATCCTTTCCAGGATAAAGCATGCCGGCTCGATATTTATCGGCTCTCATGCGCCTGTCTCAGCCGGGGATTACGCCTCTGGCACCAACCATGTGCTTCCCACCGCGGGATATGCACGAATGTTTTCAGGCTTGAACACCGATCATTTCGTGGTAAAATCAAGCGTCCAGATAATCGAAAAAAGAGGGCTTGAGAATATAAGCGAGACGGTTATCGGTCTTGCCGAAGCTGAAGGGCTTTCTGCCCATGCAAATGCTGTAAGGATAAGAAAAAATAACACCGGGAACAAGGAGTACGATAAATGAAATTCGCCGCCAGCGATGCGATGCTGGGGTATTTTAACGGGCTTGAAATCGAGCTTGGACGAGCAATCGACCTCGCAAACCGCGCGCGCGCAAACGGCGCCGACCCTTCTCCGAATGTGGAAATACCAATAGCAAAAGACCTGGCGGACAGGGTTGAAAAACTCCTTGCCATCGAGGGTGTTGCGAAAAGGCTTCGTGAACTTGAGACCACCATGGGACGCGAAGAGGCTGCCCTGCAGCTTGCTCTTGCTGTGGCTAAAGATGAAATTGTACACTTTGAATCCAAAAAAGATGCCATCGAGGCTGCTATAAGGGTGGCAATGGCTGTTCTCACCGAAGGAGTTGTGGCGGCACCGATAGAAGGGATTGCCAGGATCGACCTTGCAAAAAACGATGACGGCTCGGATTACATCAGGATTTATTATGCCGGACCCATAAGAAGTGCCGGCGGTACAGCGCAGGCATTATCCGTACTTGCTGCGGATTATGTGCGTGCAAACCTCGGTATTGCACGTTTTATACCAAGACCTGAAGAAATTGAGCGGTACGTTGAAGAGATCACCGCATACAGGCGGGTTGCCAATCTCCAGTACCTTCCAACCGAAGACGAAATACGCCTCATCGTGAAAAATTGCCCCATCTGCATCGACGGCGAGCCCACGGAGGAGGCAGAGGTAGAGGGGCGGCGCGATCTTGCGCGCATCGAAACGAACAGAATACGCGGCGGCATGGCGCTTGTCATAGCAGAAGGCATTGCGCTCAAGGCCCCGAAGGTGAAAAAACACGTGGATAAACTCAGGCTTGGCGGCTGGGAGTGGCTTGATAAATTCAATGTTACCGTTAAAAGCGATGACGCTTCAGCGCAGCTAAAACCAAAGGACAAATACCTGCAGGATTTAATCGCAGGCAGACCTGTTTTTTCCTATCCTTCACGACCCGGGGGATTCAGGCTCAGGTACGGCAGAAGCAGGAACACGAGTTTTGCCGCGGCTGGTATCAGTCCTGCAACGATGGTGTTGATGGATGATTTCATAGCGGCTGGTACCCAGATCAAGGTTGAGCGCCCGGGAAAAGCCGCCGGTATAGCGCCTGTGGATACCATCGAGGGACCTACGGTACGTTTATTCAACGGTGATGTTCTGAGGGCGGATACTGCCATCGAAGCTCTCAGGATAAGACCATCTGTACAGAAGATTCTCGATATCGGTGAGATTTTAATAAATTACGGGGATTTTCTTGAGAACAATCATCCCCTTGTGCCTTCTTCATACTGCTACGAATGGTGGGTACAGGAACTTGCCGCAAAAACTTCTATAAAGGAGTCACCTGAACTCAAAAACCCGGATCAAAAAACAGCACTCTCGTTATCGGATACCCATAAAGTGCCGCTTCATCCAAAATACACATATCTCTGGCATGATATTTCTCTTGATGAGTATACAGCATTGGCTGAATATATCCAGAAGAACGGTATATATGGCGAAAAGCTTTCATTCCCGCTCGATGATAAAATAAAAAACATCCTTGAAACCCTTCTTGTGCCCCATATCGTACGTGAGGGGCAAATCCACATCGAAGAGCCGCTCCCTCTAATGAGATGTCTTGGGCTTGACTCCAATCTGAAAAAGAATTGGACAGGGCTTGAGCCCACTATCATGGATACAGTCTCAAAAATCAGCGGAATAACTATTCGAAGCCGCGCTCCAATCAGAATCGGCGGCAGGATGGGAAGACCTGAAAAATCGGATAAGCGCGAAATGAAACCTGCGCCGCATGTGCTTTTCCCTATCGGTGACGCTGGAGGAAGAAAGCGTTCTCTGAAAAGCGCAAAAGAATATATTGACAACGACAACGGTGGGGAGAAAAGTACAGATTTGAGAGCCGGGCTATCTTTCCAGAAAGAAAAGATCGGGACAATAAAAGTCCAGGTAGGAGAGCGAATCTGCCCATCGTGTAAAACAAGGACTTTCAAGAACAGGTGCACGTGCGGTAAATTCACGCAACCTGTGCTTAAATGCAAATCCTGCGGGATCGAGGTAAAGACACGTTTATGCCCAAAATGCAAAAAAGAGACCTCGTCTGTCACCGAGATGGAGATAGATTTCAAATCAGAATACCAGCTTGCCCTGAATAACGTGGGCGAGAGGGATAACTTTGAATCAATAAAAGGTGTGCTCGGTCTCATGTCAAAAAACAAAACGCCTGAGCCCCTGGAAAAAGGCATTCTGCGCGCAAAACATGATATCGTGATGTTCAAGGACGGAACGGTGAGATACGACCTCTCTGACCTGCCTCTTACCCATATCAAGCCAAAAGAGATAGGCGCTGATGTGGAAAAATTAAAAGAACTGGGATATGTGAGTGATATATATGGAAAACCGCTAACCGAAGAAAATCAAATACTTGAACTCAAGGTGCAGGACATTGTGGTCTCAAAGGACTGCGCCGAATACCTGTTAAAGACCGCAAGGTTCATCGACGACCTTCTGATAAAATACTATAGAGTAAGCCCATATTACAATACAAACAGCGCAGACGGTCTTATAGGAGAACTGGTAATCGGTCTTGCTCCTCATACCTCGGCTGGCGTACTGGGGCGCCTGATCGGGTTCACCAATGCATCCGTGGGCTATGCCCATCCCTACTTTCATGCCGCAAAGCGCCGCAATTGCGATGGTGACGAGGACTGCGTGATGCTGTTGATGGACGGTCTTTTGAATTTCTCGCGCTCGTACCTTCCCGATAAGCGCGGGGGACAGATGGACGCGCCTCTTGTGCTGACCACGCGCATAGACCCCAACGAAATCGACAAGGAGGCGCATAATATAGATGTCCTTTTCAGGTATCCGCTTGAGTTCTATGAAGCCACGCTCGGATACAAAAACCCCAAGGATATCGTGGAGCTCATGGATACCGTTAGCGGAAGGCTTGGCAAGCCAGCGCAGTATGAGGGCTTCGGCTTCACCCATGACACAGCGGATATCGCAGCCGGGCCCAGGAACAGCGCATACAAGACGCTCGGGAGCATGATAGATAAAATGGATGCGCAGCTTGCGCTTGCAAGGAAAATAAAGGCTGTGGATGCTCAGGATGTTGCAGAGAGGATTATAAACTCGCATTTCCTGCCCGACCTTATCGGAAATTTGCGCTCGTTCTCAAAGCAGAAGGTGAGGTGTACGAAGTGCAATGCCAAGTACAGACGCCCGCCGCTGCGCGGAAGCTGCCCGAAGTGCGGCGGGAATATCGTGCTTACGGTGCATGAAGGTTCTGTGAGGAAGTACCTTGAGACCTCACTTCGCATAGCGGATGAGTACAATGTGAGGCATTATACGAAGCAGCGGCTGGAGCTGCTTGAGCTTGAGATGAGTTCGCTGTTTGAGAGCGATAAGGTAAAGCAGAAGGGGCTGGCGGACTTTATGTGAATACCAAGGCTAAAAGTCTGGTACGCTTTAACCTGTACAGGTGTCTGGCTCCCACAGCGACGAAATCGATAACTTTAAATGCTTATAAGACTCCATCATAATTGGAGACTGTCATCCTGAGAGGATGCCATAGATATAAATGAATAAGAAAATATCAGAAATCCACCAAAAGCGAGATGTATTGATAAAAACCGGGGGAAAAAAAGAATCTGAAGCGCTTGAAGCATGGATGATCGAAGAATACTTCGTTCCATATCAGGCATCGTAACAAAAGTTAATTGTATGGAGTGATAGAATGGAGGTAACGGGAGTTTGCAGTATCTGTGGACGTCCGGGAAAGCTATTCACATGCATGCTGTGCGGAAGTCCTGTATGTTCACGATGCCTTGCAAAAGAGGGTGTCTGCGTTCGCTGCTCGCACGGCAGGGTCTATTCGGCTTCGAGAGCATAGAAATATCTTGAAGATATGGAATCGGTGATAGATTTTAGAAGCAGGTTTCTTGATTTTTCATCCTCCGCGACAATACCAAATATGCCAAGAGATATTGAGATGCTTGCATGGAAAGGTCCGCCTGTTACTTCACCCCAGTCCTCGAATGCTTTCCTGAGGATATTTTTCATATTTAAGTTCCATATTCTCAGACTCTGCATAGATATGGATTTTCGCTGAATCCACAGCAAACACAAGAGCGGTTGAAACCCCTTCAATATCCAGCAGGTACCTGCATACCTTGGGAATGGTAGAGGGGTCTTTTACATAACCCACTGTTGTAAAAAGATAAGCTCCTTTTATCATTTTATTATCGATTGCACGGGATAAATCAGTGAAGGTTTCAAGCCTGACCGAGGGATGCTCGAGGCTCAATAGTAACTCCACATCCACATATTTATGGATAAACCAGTATGCTTCGATGTCATCATGCATGAAGTTGGTTGTCAGTGTCTTGGTTTTGTCTCTGATCGCAAAAAGAAGAATCGTAGCCAGTTTTTTGTCTATTGCCACTCCGAGTCTCTTTATATATTCAATCATAATGCTTGATGTGGTTTCGGTGGCTCTTATATCACGGTAAGCGGCGCGTATTCCTTCTGTTTTGCCCAAGGTGTGCCCGATTACTATTGCCGGGGTGAATTTTTCGCCTGTCAGTTCTGTGGGCAGAAAATCTACAAAAGCAGTCAGGTTCTGGGATTGTGAGATTTCCTCGGCTTTCGTCACATCATCCACCAGTATATTAAGAAGGGTCTTATTCTGGATTGTCCCTGTATAGTATATGTCTGCATCCATATTGTAATACTCTGCGATTCGTTTCAACGCAAGTGAGCTTGCAAGCGAATCCGAATCCGGGTTGTTTCTGGTGTAGATTGTAAGCCTCCTCCCCGGTGACAATAATTTCTTAAAAGCCCGCCGCTTCCAGAAAGAAAAACTCTCGAACATTTTACTGCTTATATTGATATTCCTCTGGATATACGTTTTGCAGTTACGATTTGTTGGCCAATGTATTTTAATATGTGTTACTTAATATAGGGTATACAGGAGGCTTTCAATATAGAGGAGAGCACAAACGATTCAAAACCAGCCAGTGTTACATATGCTATTCTGGGAAGCGGCGGCATAGGACTTGCTCTGGCAAAAGAGCTTGAAACAAGGAATAAGAGTATCATCCTCGTAGATATTGATTCTGCAAAAGTGGAAACATTAAAAGAGCAGAACCTGAATGCGTTACAGGGCGATATCGGCGACGCTTCTGTTCTTTCAAGACTCGATATAAAAAATATCGAGTCTGTTTTTATAGTGAGTTCGAACATCGAGGCTAATAAAAAGGCATTAGAAATCATAAAAAAAGTAGCTCCGGATGTACAGATTGTTGCCAGAGCCAATAATTATCAGCAGAAGGAAGAGATGGAAGCTGCTGGAGCAGACCTTGTTGTTCTCCCCTCAAATCTTCCTATAAAAGCAATTGCCTCTGCAATCGTCCAGTATATCGAGAGAATTACATCGGTAAAACTTGCCCAGGAATTAAAAAAATTAATAAATACAGTAGGCGACGGGAAAATGGCTATTGTGGTGCACGACAGTCCTGACCCGGACGCAATTTCAAGCGCCATGGGATTAAAAGAGATAGCCAGCAGCGTGGGCGTAAAGGCAGAAATACTTTACAGGGGAAAGATAGGGCATCATGAAAACAAGGCATTTGTAAACCTGCTCGATATCGAAATGGACCAGTCAAAGGACTTTTCTGCTTCTGATTATAAGAAAATTGCCCTGATAGAATGTTCATCACCCGGCGTAAATAACATGCTTCCTCACAATACGAAAATCAGCATCGTGATAGACCATCACCAGACCAATGTTCATGAGGTAAAAGCAGAATACGTGGACATAAGACCGAATATAGGGGCAACAGCCACTATAATGACAAAATATCTCCAGGAACTTGAAATACCTGCCAAAACAGAGCTTGCCACAGCCCTTTTATACGGCATAAAAGTGGATACCAGTGATTTTCGGAGAAACACCGATCCCGAGGATTTAATGGCAGCGGCATACCTCTACCCTCTTGCGAACCATGACATATTAAGCAGGATAGAAACGCCTTCCAGATCCACTGAATCGATTGATATTCTCGGTGAAGCCATTAAGAACAGGCGTGTAAAGGGCAGTTATCTCATCTCAAACGTGGGTACGATTGGCGACAGGGATGCACTTGCCCAGGCTGCTGATTACCTGCTCACCCTTGAGGGAATAACCACAACACTGGTATTTGGGCTTGGCGAGGACAGGATATATATTTCAGGCAGGAGCAGGGACGACAGAGTCAATATAGGCAAAGTGATGCAGGATGCTTTTGGGGAAGATAAAGCAGGGGGGCATGCCACGCTTGCCGGCGCACAGATTCCGCTGGGGGTGTTCAGCGGCACGAAGGATAAGCAGACGCTCCTGAAACTTGCTGAAGAAGCGGTGGTGAAGCGCTTCCTTTCAGTTGTTGGGATGCAGAAAGAGCCGGATTAATCGCATTTTAAAGCTGGGATATTTTCCAGATATGATTATGTATTCCCTTTACAATTATTAACCCTTATGTTAAAGGACGAGTACCAGCTGGATTATTTTAAAGAGAATGGATTTGTGCGAAAGCAGTGTCCAAAATGTGGCGAGAACTTCTGGACACGTAATCCCGAAACCGAGTTTTGCGGGGATGCGCCCTGCGTGTATTATTCATTCATCGGCAGCCCTGTGTTCAAAAAAGAGTTCGACATTTCTTCAATGCGCGAGGCATACTTATCATTTTTCGAAAGGCATGGGCACACACGGGTGAAGCGTTATCCAGTGATTGCACGCTGGCGCGATGATATCTACCTTACCATCGCATCCATTGCTGATTTCCAGCCTTTTGTAACGTCTGGGATTGTCCCGCCGCCTGCGAATCCCCTCACTATTTCGCAGCCGTGCATTCGCCTCGATGACCTCGATGCGGTCGGAAGAAGCGGCAGGCATCTTACTACCTTTGAGATGATGGCGCACCATGCTTTCAATTCCCGTGATAAAGAGATTTACTGGAAGGATAGAACTGTGGAATTATGCGATACCCTGTTATCAGAACTCGGATGCGACCTGAATGCGGTGACGTATAAGGAATCACCATGGGCAGGAGGGGGAAACGCAGGTCCCAGCGTGGAAGTGCTCGTTGGCGGTCTTGAACTTGCCACGCTTGTCTTCATGGACTTGCAGCAGACAAAAGGCGGCTCTATAGAAATCAAAGGGGAAACCTACGAGAAGATGGATAATTATATCGTGGACACAGGCTATGGTTTAGAAAGGTTTGTCTGGGCATCCAGAGGCTCGCCAACGATATACGATGCCGTGTTCCCGAAGATAGTAAATGAACTGATGGACTTGGCAGGCATCGAACACACGATAGAGAATCAGGAATACGCCAATATTTTCTCACAGAATGCAAGGTTCGCAGGCGTGATGGATATCAGCGGGCAGGCAAATCTCCTGCAGTTAAGAAAGAAGGTTGCAGACAGCATAGGCACAACTGTTGAGAAACTCCAGAAGCTTATGGTGCCCGTGGAGGCAATCTATGCTATCACCGACCATTCAAGATGCCTGGCGTTCATGTTTGGGGACGGCATCATCCCTTCTAACGTAAAGGCAGGTTATCTCGCAAGGCTCGTGCTGCGAAGGACGCTTCGCCTGATGAGGGAACTGGAGATAAAGGAGCCACTTATTGAAATCATAGAGATGCAGATAAGGAACTTCCCTGAATACCCAGAGTTTAAGGAACGGCTTGGTACTATTCATGAGATCGTTGCGCTTGAAGAAGAAAAATATGCAGATACCATAGAGCGCGGGACAAAACTCGTCAGGAAGACTGCAGCGCATTTCAAGGAAAAAAAGCAGAAAATACCGCTTGCTGAGCTGATACAGCTGTACGATACACACGGTATCCCTCCGGAAATTGCACGCGAAGTAGCAAAAGAAATTGGCGTTGACACCGAACTGCATGATACCTTCTACTCGCTTGTAGCAAAAAAACACAGCAAGGCGGAAGAGGAGGAAACCCTAGCGCTGCCGCTTGAACTTCCACTCACGCGGAAGCTTTATTACGAATATCCCGAGCGCTTTGAGTTTGAGGCTCAGGTACTTTCTGTTATTGAGAACAGGATAATCCTTGACCAGACGCTGTTTTATCCCGAAGGGGGAGGACAGCCTGCCGACCACGGCACTTTGTCGGTGAATGATTATATTGCGAATGTTACTGATGCCCAGAATATCAACGGTGTTATAATCCATGAAACCGATTCCGATTTCGGTTTTAAGAAGGGAGATACCGTAAAAGGCAAAATAGACTGGGAAAGGCGGCTTGCACACGCCCGCCATCATACAGCCACGCATATCGTGAACGAGGCTGCCAAATCTGTTCTTGGAAACCATATCTGGCAGACCGGGGCTCAGAAGTCCACAGACAGGGCAAGGCTTGACCTCACGCATTACAAGCGGATTAACGATGAGGAGAAAAGAGAAATTGAATTGCTCGCAAATAAAGTAGTGATGCAAAACCTGCCTGTGTTCATTGAGTGGATGGATCGGATTGAGGCTGAGCGAAGATATGGTTTCACGCTGTACCAGGGCGGCGTGCCTCCTGGAAAGGAGATACGCATCCTGCGGGTGGGTAATGACGTGGAAGCCTGCGGTGGGACACATGTTTCAAACACCGGATTAATCGGACCTATCAAGCTAATCAAGACCGAGAGGATTCAGGATGGTGTGGAGCGCATAGAGTTCTCGGCAGGCGAGGCTGCGATAAAGCGGTGGCAGGAAAGGGATGAATTGCTGAATAAATCCTCGGAGGCGCTGCGGGTATCTCCTGAGCAGCTTCCTGATACCGTTAACCGGTTTTTCGATGAATGGAAGGATCTGAAGAAAGAGAACGAGCGGCTGAAAGCAGAGCTGGCGGAGGCGAGAGTAAAGGCGATGATGAGCGACGCAGTTAGCATAAACGGCTTGAAAGTGATTTCGCGAAAGATTCCGCATGCAGACGTGGAGGAGCTTATAAAAGCAGCTACGGAGTTCAGCAAGAACGACGATGTTGTTGCTATTCTTGCAAGCGACCTTGATGGCGTGAAGCTCGTGGTTGCAGCAGGTGAGCGGGCGCAGAAGCTCGGAGTGAATGCAGGCGCAATCGTGCGCGAGATGTCAAAGCTCGTGGGAGGCGGCGGGGGAGGGAAGCCGGGGATAGCGCAGGGCGGGGGGACTGATGTTACGAAGATTGAGGAGGCGCTGGCGAGAGGGGTGGAGATGGTGAGGAGAGCGATGGGATAGATGCTATTAGTTCAACAATTCAATAATTAGGTTTTTGATGTCTATTGATTCACCTTCGCATAATGCGCCTGTATCATCTTCTTTTCTTTATTTTTTTGTTCGTCCTCAATCGCATCAAATGTGTCTAATATCCTCGCCTTATCCCAAAGCTCTTGTGCAAATTTTTCTTTTCCTTCATATAGTGCTGCCAAATATAAAAAAGCTATATAATTATTATATACCTCATCAGTTAATAATTTATCATATGCAGGTCCTTTGACAAAAGAGCGTGTATACTCAAGTTTTGCTTTTTCTAGGACTAGCATTTTATAAAATTTTCCCCAATCAATAATCGAACTTCTTTTGATTTTATAAAACATCCAAACTAAATATGTTACTAGAACAGGAATAACTATCAACAATCCAATTTCTAATGTTATTTTGCCGGATGCTACAGATAGTGCACTAATAATATTTACTATTGCCGTTAAAAAAGTGGCAATATTGCTAATTTCTCGAGGTAATTTAAACTCTTCTGATGTCTGCTGAATTTTATCTTCCTCAGTCATTATAATTTTAAAAAGCCTTTAAAGAATAAAAACTTATGTATGGCGTTTAATTTTGAGATTTGTAATTACTATTTTTCTCCCAACCTTCCTCGACTACACTGTAGAAAGCCACTAAGTTCGCCTGAAATTCGAGTTCATCTGCTCTAATTGCAGTTAGATATAAAATAATAAACACATCCAGCCCATATAAATCTATATAAAGTCCCGAATCCAATTAGATTACTGACAAGATATGACAGAATTAGTCATCGACATTCCGAATGACATCGCAAAAGAAATGAAGAGAGCGCGCTTCATTAACTGGAATGAAAAATTAGTCAAAGATATTTTATTCTTCTTGAATGAGCGAGAGATAGTGGAATCTATATTGGTGAGAAGCAAACTAAAAGAAAAGGATGTAGAAGAAATCGATAATATCATCAAGCGTGGTCTATTTGAAAAGTACTACAAAACTAAGGTTAGTTCTTGATACCAATATCATCATCTCGGCTCTGGTTAACAAAAAATCCACTATAAGAGATATCCTGCTCACAGATAAGATCACTTTTTACCTGCCTGAATTGGTTTTGGCTGAATTGCTCAAACACAAAGAACTTCTTTGCAAAAAAACAGGTTTGAACCGGAAAGAAGTATTTTTCACGATTTTCTATATTCTCAGCAAAGTAGAAATCGTAAAAAAAGAAGCCTTTTCAGAGAATCTGGAAAAAGCAAAGACCGTAATGGAAAAGATCGATGTTAAGGACTCGGAATTTGTGGCGCTTGCCATGTCTCTTGAAAACGATGGTATTTTCAGCAACGATAGGCATTTTGATGATTCAGGAATTAAAAGATGGACTGTCGAGGAGATAGTTAGGTGGTTAGAGCTACAATAGCGATTTCAGCGGCGTAAAACTCGTGGTTGCAGCAAGTGAGCACGCTAAGAAAATGGGTATCCAATTCTGGCGCTATCGTGCGCTAGATGTCAAAGCTCGTGGGTAGGGAACGGATGCGGGTAAGATTGAGGAGACACTAAAAGGGAACTCTCCTTCGGGAGAAGCTAAATTCAATGAGAAAATTGAATATTGGCGAATCCAGAAGGTAATCGGATTTACATTAAAAACAATAAGCCGCCGGAGGGATTTGAACCCTCGATCTGCTGATTACGAATCAGCCGCTTTGCCGAGCTAAGCCACGACGGCGCAGAACGTATACTGGTATTTTTGACTAAATAGCTATCGTATTATTTTTTAAGGATACAGAACAATTAAAAGAATATGCTGGACATCCTGAAGATATTATTCTGTATACCGTTTTTGATTTATTCGTGTTATTCGGATATTAAAACGCGCCGGGTATCAAATAACGTGTGGCTGGTTATGCTCACAGGCGCTATTTTTTTTATCTTGTATGATATTTCAATATACGGTGCGGCATATCTTCCTCGCTTATTCATTTCAGCAGGATTCATCTTTGTATTCGTGTATATCCTTTTTCAGCTCGGGGTATTCGGGGGGGCTGATGCAAAATCACTTATCGTATTATCCATAATCCTCCCGATCTATCCGAAATTGCAAGCTTATGGGTATGCCTTTCCTCTGAATAAGCCTTTGATAGATCTTTTCGCCTTCGGCATATTCGGCAATGCCGTGCTTTTGACAGTCATTGTTCCCATAGGGTTAGCTTTGTATAATATAATGAAAATGGGATTGCATATCGAAAATCCGCTTTATATTTTCATAGGCTACAGAGCTAAAATTTCAGAACTTGCCAATAAACATATCAAGTTGATTCAAAATTTTGAAGTATTAAACGGCGAAGTTAAGTTCCATTTCAAACGAGGAGGCGTGGAAATTGATGAGAAGCTTATTTCAGAGCTTAAAGCTCTATCCGAAAAAGGTTTGATTAAAGAGGAGGTTTGGGTGACCCCGGGATTGCCTTTTATGATTCCAATAACTTTGGGGTTTTTCGTGGCAGTTTTTTATGGAGATTTGATTACTGAGTTTATAAAATATTTGATTTTGAGGTAAATTCCAAAATAAAGGAAAATAAGTAGTAATAAGTGAGCATAGCAGCTTTCTGCAGTTCCCGAGAGTTCGCACATCTAAAGTACAATGCAAAACGTGGGCGGGCTTAACTGCTGTGTTCGGGATAAATCCATCTCAATTAAGCTCCCACTCTTTGCGAACAGCTTTATTTATCTCACGGGCACTATGCACCACAGCAAGTATTTCAACATCCTCGCTACCTTCTACAAGCCGATAAACGATTCTGTAATTCTGGTAAACGACCTCTCTAAATCCATAACCTTCAAGCTCTGGAACCATGCGCCCGCAGAGAGGCATTTGCTCAAGCTTTGTGGTTGCTCTGATAAGAGATTTTATGAAACGTGCGGCATATGTTTTTGAGTCTTTAGCAATATAATCATGAATCGCCTGCAGATTGCTGCTTGCCTTTTTTGTCCATTTTACTTTGCCCATTGCTCGATTCTGTCAAGAAGCTCCTCTGTGGTCAGCAGCTTTCCTTTCTCGGCATCCTTAAGTCCTTCGAGAACCTGCGCGACAAAGTTTATCTCGTACATGATATCTTCTAATGAACTCTCATCAGGCAATCGTTTTATAGTTTCTATGGTTGCTTCTTTTAGCTGGGTCATTATTGATACCTCGATATTCAGAATTTTTAAAGTAAATTTATGTTTGCAGGTATATGAAGTTTGCCTGATATAAAAAACATGGAAGAAATGAAATAAAAAGTAATAAGTGAGCATAGCAGCTTTCTGCAGTTCCCGAGAGTTCGCACATCTGAGTACAATGCAAAACGTGGGCGGGCTTAACTGCTGTGTTCGGAATGGGTACAGGTGTTTCCCCGCCGCTTTGGCCGCTATACTCGCTTATGACGGTAAAATCCATCCTTCTTGGATGGAACAAAATTCCATATATAAGCGCAACCTGAATATCGCCCGAATGCAGTGAAGCAAAATCTAGCGGGACGTTAGTAGTCGGCGGGCTGAGCACCTCGTCACCTTGGTGCGTACACCCCGACTCTATCAAACTCGTCTTTTACGAGAGTCCTGAGAGGTCTCTTTTTAGGTGAGGTTTCAAGCTTAGATGCTTTCAGCTTTAATCCTTTAGTGCGTAGCTGCCCTGCGATGCCTTACCAGACAACAGGTCCACCAGTGGCACCGTTGCACAGTTCCTCTCGTACTAAATGCAACTTACCCTCAGACCTCAAAACACCCCTTATAGATAGTAACCGACCTGTCTCACGACGGTCTAAACCCAGCTCACGATCTCCTTTAATAGGCGAACAACCTCACCCTTGGCTGCTGCTGCACAGCCAGGATGGAAAGAACCGACATCGAGGTAGCAAGCCGCCGGGTCGATATGTACTCTTGCCGGCGACGACTCTGTTATCCCTGTGGTAGCTTTTCTGTAGTCAATAGCCCTCATCAAGAAGGCATAGTGGTTCGCTAGACCCGACTTTCGTCTCAGGATTTCTTGTTATGCGAAATCCAGTCAGGCTGACTTATGCTCTTGCACTCCACTGTGGGTTTCCGACCCACATGAGTCAACCTTTGGGCGCCCTTGATATCTTTTCAAGGGCGTGGCGCCCCACCCAAACTGCCCACCTATAGGTGTCCTCGTCTCCGAGTTAGGGTCGTAGTCTCAGAAGGGTAGTGTCTCATTGTCGGCTCCACCTTACCCGAAAGTAAGGTATCGACGCCTCCTACCTACACTGCGCATCCAAAACCACAACCCAACTACAGGCTGCAGTAAAGCTCAACGGGGTCTTCACTTCCCCTAAGGGGTCTCTAGACTCTGCACTAGAATGTAAAGTTCACCGGGTTCTGACTAGGGACAGTAGAGCACTCGTTGATCCATTCATGCAAGTCGCCAATTAAGCGACAAGGTACTACGCTACCTTAAGAGGGTTATAGTTACCCCCGCCGTTGACAGGCCCTTCTTCCCGTTGTACCGGGGTTTCAGGTACCTGCACTGGGCAGGATTCACAGACTGTACACATCCTTTCGGATTAGCAGTCTGCTATGTTTTTATTAAACAGTCAGTGCTCCCTGGTCTCTGCGACCTGCCTTCTTCAAGGCAGGCACTCCTTCTCCCGAAGTTACGGAGCTAATTTGCCGAATTCCCTTAGCCAGTTTATGCCGACACGCCTTAGTCTTCTCAACTAGGGGCACCAGTGTCGGTTCTTGGTACGGACATTCAGTCCCTTTTTCACGGTCCCCTGGGATTAATCGACTTTCGCCATCACGCATTCGTCTGCTTCTCACCATTACGGTACTCCACAGATTTCGGCGCTTGGACAGGTAGGTATACCTGCTCGATCTACCCTGAGGCGTCAGGCCGCTTGCGCGGTATGACTGAATGGTACAGGAATATTAACCTGTTTCCCTTTTGTCGTGCTCGAATTACGACACGACTTAGGATCGACTAACCCTCGGCTGACAATCATTGCCGAGGAACCCTGGCCCCTACGGCGGTTCAGATTCTCACTGAACTTTGGTGCTACTATTGCCAGGATTTTCGTTCCCGAATGGTCCACAGGACTTCACAGCCCTGCTTCTACCCAAACGAGACGCCTTCCTACAGAATCACCTTTCGGTGTCCCGTGGTATCGGTGGTCGGCTTGAGCCCCGTCCATTTTCGGGGCCCCAAACCTCGACTGGTGAGCTGTTACGCACTCTTTAAAGGATAGCTGCTTCTGAGCTCACCTTCCAGTTGTTTTGGGCTTGGGACGCCCTTTTTGTGTTTACACTTAGCCGACACTCTGGGACCTTAACCACGGTCTGGGTTGTCTCCCTCACGCACTGTTAGCTTACCCACCAGTGCGGACTCCCGCTTTCTACGATGACGGCGATTTTGGAGTTTGACAGGAGAGCTAGAGGTTTCCCTCCAGGATTCCCCAATCAGTGCTCTACTTCGCCGACTATCTCCAGCAAGGTCATGCTGCGACATGTTTCGGAAGGAACCAGCTATCACCCAGCTCGATTAGCCTTTCACTCCTAGACGGGGGTCACGCGAATGATTTGCAAATCAAAAACGCTTGCGGTCCTCAACGCCCCTTTCGAGACGCTTCAACCTGCCTCCGCCTAGATCGCTAGGATTCGGGTCGTACTCTAGTGACTCCACGCACTTGTATACGTTGCTCCTCGCAGTGCTGCGAGCATATTGCTTTCGCTTCGGCTGCTCTTTCAATTAGCCTCGCCACTTGGGTACACTCCCTGGCCCGTTCTTCAAAACGTAATATACAACGCTGGCAGTATAGCCCGTACTAATGCCTCGCGACATATTCCTTCGCTATACAGATCCTTTCACGCTGTATCGCTCCATCACCATCCGATTTCAGGCGCTTTGCACCTCCCTTCTTGGGGTACTTTTCAGCTTTTGCTCACGCTACTATTACGCTATCGGTCTCAAGACGTATTTAGTTTTGGAAATTGATGACTCCCAAATTCCCGCGAGAATTCCGACCCACGGTACTCAAGACCAGGCCACAGTCCGCCAGTTTACGTCTACGTGACTATCACACTCTATGGTCTGACGTTCCAGACAAGTTCAACTTCACTGGTTTGCACTGTATATGACCTGGCTTATGACACTACATTTCCCTTGCCTTTCAGAAGGGATTCAGTTTAAACTCTGCCGTTTTCACTCGCCGTTACTTGCGGCATCTCAATTGATTTCTTTTCCTGCCCCTACTAAGATGTTTCAATCCGGGGCGTTCCCGATCCTTACGGATCAGCACTTGCGCGCTAAGAGGTCCCATTAGGAGATCCTCGGTTCAATACCTCCATGCGGCTCGCCGAGGCTTATCGCAACTTGGTACGTCCTTCATCAGCGCTTGAGCCGAGCCATTCACCGGATGGCTTAATGCCAGAACACGCTTCACTACATTCAGTTAGCGTCCGGGTTGCGCTTATACACGGTTTCATTTAGCATGATTTTGGTCCAAAATTGCTAATCTACCCTTCCGCAACGGCATTACACCGCTGAGTGCATTGGTAAGTCCATGGACTTAAGTCCATGGTCTAATGGACTCGCTGGGACTCGAACCCAGGGCCTCCGCCTTGCAAAGGCGGCGATCTTCCAACTGATCTACGAGCCCTCTCGTGGTCTCGTATGGCCCACGAATCGTCTTCGACGTGACAGTTTTTCGGTTTCCAATCGATAGATACATAGCATGCTTTTGCATGCTGCTTTAGGAGGTGATCCAGCCGCAGATTCCCCTACGGCTACCTTGTTACGACTTAACCCCACTCGCGAAGCCTAAATTCGAACTTGTTAAAGCAAGACCTCATTCAGACCTCACTCGCATGGTTTGACGGGCGGTGTGTGCAAGGAGCAGGGACGTATTCACCGCGTGATGTTGGTCGATGCCCAAATCCGCCAACAGGGCCCGCATCGCCTCCGGGTTCAGGCCGAAGGCCGGGGCCTGAGCCACCAGGGTGTTGTTCAAGGTCTTGCGGCGGTGGCCGAAGGCGGTCTTGACCAACTGGCGCAGCTCGGCCGGGTCCAGGGCCGCCGGGACCGGGGTTTCCGGGATCAGTCGCAGCACCACCGAATCCACCTGGGGCGGCGGATGAAAATTCCCCGGTGACAGGGCAAAAAGGCGGGCCACCCGGAAATGGTACTGGACCAGAACGGAGAGAATCCCGTAATCCTTGGTCCCCGGCGAGGCCGTGAGGCGCGCCCCCACCTCCTGCTGCACCATGAGCACGGCCTGGGCCACGGCCGCAATCTGCTCGATCAAAGTGAACAGGAGGGGGGAGGTGATCTGGTAGGGCAGGTTTCCCACCACGGTCAAGGGCCGGCCCGCCTCCCGGGCGGCCCCGGGGAAGTCGAACTCCAGCACATCCCGGCAGACGACCTCCACCCCGGGGGCATCGGCCAGGAGCTCTTCCCGCAGGAACCGGGCCAGCTCCGGGTCCCGTTCCAGGGCGATCACCCGGCGGGCGGCGGTCGCCAGGAAGCCGGTGAGGGCCCCCAGACCGGCGCCGATCTCCACCACGGTTTCGTCGCCGCTCAGGTGCAAGGCCGTGACGATGCGCCGGGCCTGGTGCGGGTGGAGCAGGAAATGCTGCCCCAGGGTCTTCTTAGGCCTCAGGCCCAGACGCTGCAGGAGGGTTTTGGGAGAGACGAAGGTCACTGAGAGCCTTTGCCGCTTTGCGCCGGTGATAGCGCTGGACGATCCACAGGGTCAGAAAATAGGTGGCGATGGCCGGGGGCAGGGCCAGGATGACGCCTCCCACCTGCAAGGCCACACCCCCCTGCCAGAGCACATTGATCCACGCTTTAAAGCTGAAGGCCTCGGGAAACACCAGGGGCGCGCCGCCGTGCAACAGCAATCTGCCCACCTTGTAGGCGGCCAGATAGATCGCCGGAATGGTGAGAGGATTGCCGATCTGGATGCCGATGAAGGCGGTAACCGGAGAGACCCGCAGGAGCGCGGCCAGAGACAGGACCGCCACCGTATGGAAGGGGATGGTGGGGGTGATGCCGACGAACACCCCCAGGGCCATGCCCCCGGCGATTTTCCAGGGATCTTCCTGGAGGCGGCGGAATCTCAGCCAGTGGTAGCGCAGCACGCGTTTGAGAGCCATAGGAACCGATTAAGGGGACAAAGGGCCGGGGCCGGCCCCGGTTTCTCTGAGGGCCCGGCGCAGCACCTTGCCCACCGCGCTTTTGGGCAATTCGGACCGGAACTCGATGATCTTGGGAACCTTGTAAACCGCCAGCAAGTGGCGGCAGTGGGCCTCGACGTCGGCGGCGCTTAAGGTTACCCCATCCTGGGGCACGATCACCACTTTCACGGTTTCCCCCCGGTAAGCATCGGGCACTCCCAGGGCCGCGGCCTCTTTCACGCCCGGAAGCTGATAGAGCACCTCTTCCACCTCCCGGGGATAGATCTTGTAGCCCCCGGCGATGATGAGATCCTTCTTGCGCTCCACGATGTAAAAATAGCCGTCTTCATCCATGCGGGCCAAATCCCCGGTATGGAGCCAGCCGTCCTTAAGGACCATGGCGGTCTCTTCCGGGTTCCGCCAGTACCCCTCCATGACCTGGGGGCCCTGGATAATCAGCTCACCCACTTCGCCGGGGGGGAGTTCCCGGGCGCCGTCCTCCTGGTCCACCACCTTGACCTGGGTGCTGGGCAGGGGGATGCCCATGCTGCCGGCCGGCCGCTTCCCCTGGACGGGGTTGAAGTGGGTTATGGGGGCGGCTTCGGTCAGGCCGTAGCCCTCCATCATGGTGCAGTTGCTGAGGGCCTCGAAGCGGTCCCGGACTTCCAGGGGCAGGGGCGCCGAACCGCTGATGCAGGCCCAGAGGGCGGACAGGTCGAGGCTGGGCAGGCGGGGGTCGTTGATCAGGGCCACAAAGAGGGTGGGGACGCCAGGAAGCATAGTGGGCCGGTACTTCTGCATGGCCTTGATAAAGTTGCCGATCTCAAAGCGGGGCAGCACGACGATCATGGCTCCCTGGGACATGGGCCAGTTGAGACAGGCGGTGAGACCTAAGGAGTGCGTAAAGGGGAGCAGACCCATGAGGCGTTCGGCCCCGTACCGCACCTGGGGCAGCCAGGCGTTGATCTGGGCCACGTTGGCCATGAGGTTGCCGTGGGTCAACCTGGCCGCCTTGGGGATGCCGGTGGTGCCGCCGGTATATTGCAGCACCGCCAGGTCTCCGGGTTCCGGCAGGGGCAGGATGGTCCCGGGGGGATGTTTCAACAACTCCCTAAAGGCGTACCGGTTCGGCCCCGGCGCAAACCCCGTGGCCAGGCCGTCCCGCCTGGATTTGAAGGGATAGAGCCAGCGCAGGGGCCAGGGGAGGGCCTCCGTGAGACTGGTGATGATAATATGGGTCAGGTCGACCTGGGCGCGAATCTCGGTAAGGCGGGGCAGGAAGTGGTCCAGGAGCACCAGCCGGGTGGCGCCGGAGTCGGCCAGTTGATAGGCCAGTTCTTTGGGGCTGAGGAGGGGATTGAGCATAACCGCCACCGCGCCCAGGCGCAGGGCGGCATGGTAAGCCATCACCAGTTGGGGACAATTGGGGAGGAAAATGCCCAGGCGTTCCCCGGGAGCCAGACCCAGTTGCCGCAGGGCGCCGGCCAGACTGGCAGTCCGGGCGTCGAGTTCGCCATAGGTGGTAATCCGGCCGAAAAACACCAAGGCCGGGGCCTGGGGAGACTTTTCCGCCGCTTCGAGCAACAACCAGGGCAAGGAGGTGGTGACCGGCCCCACCGTTAGAGGCACTCCCGGGTCATAGTGCGGCGCCCAGGGCAAGGTCATCATGATCCTCCTCTAATGCTGGTGGGAGCCTCCTTCCTGGCATTCAGAGCAGGTACAGGCATGATGCTCTTTGAGATCCTCAGGGGTGGCCTCCCGCACCTGGCGGATAGTGAAGGAGACTTCCAGGTCTTTGCCCGCCAGGGGATGGTTGAAGTCGATGAGCACGGTTTCGGGCCGCACCTCTTGGACGATGAAATACACCGCCTGGCCGTCTTCGTTCTCGGTTTCGAATACCAGGCCCTGGCGCAACTCCACTTCGAGGCCGAAGTCGGAGCGGGGGACTTCCATGAGCAGTTCGTCGTCAAATTCGCCGTAGGCTTGTTCCGCCGCAAGTTTGATAACTCTTGCGTCATTGACTTTCATGCCGATGAGGGCTTCTTCCAGCCCCGGAGGCATGGCGCCCCAGCCCATGCAGAAAGAGATCTCCTCCGGTTTCCCATCGGGGGGATAGGTCTCCGCCTCGCCCAGGTTGATGAGATAGTCAATGGTAACAAAGGAATTCTTATCGATGTTCATGGTGTTCTCCTGAGAAAGGCAGCACTCTAGCCCTTGAGTCGGGCGGACCAGGCATTATGTCCAGAACCCCGGCCGGCGGTCCGCTCCCGGTCAGTTGGCTGGGAGGACGCCTGGAGCAGAGGCTGGCACCGGCTCTCCCTTAGGGCTTGGTGCCCATGATGATCCGGCCGGTATTGAGCAGATTGCACGGCACCGTCTTGTGTACGGTAATGCCCACATCCTTCATGACCCGGATGACATCCAGGTCGGTGGTGAAGCCGATGCGGACGAATACCGGGGCCATCACGTCCTCGACGCGGCCCCAGAGGCTGCCGTTTTGAGAGCGGGTGTGATTAACCGCGATGACCTGGCCGCCGGGCTTGACTACCCGGTAGATCTCCCGGCACACTTTATAGGGATCCTGGACCGTGGTGATCACGTAGGCGGCCATGACGAGGTCGAAATGATTGTCGGGAAAGTTGAGGTGGGCGGCGTCCATGACGTGCAGGTCGAAGCGGCAGCCACTATTGATATTGGCGGCTTTTTCCCTGGCCCGTTCGATCATCGCCCGGGAAATGTCGATTCCCACCAGCTTGGTCCGGGGAGGGTAAAAATCCAGGGTGGAGCCGGGGCCCACGCCGATTTCCAGGACCTTCTGGTCAGGCCGCCGGGGCACGTATTTAAACGCCTTACGGCGGCCGGGGCCCAGGAGTTTGCCGAAAACGTATTCATAGAAGGGGGAATAAAAGGAATATAATTGTTCCATATAACGCGGATTGACTTGGCATTTCATTATGAAATCCTCTTTTAGGATATGGGCTGAGCCGCTGGGCTAATACAAAATCTCATGCGAATCGGCTAAAAATATCCAATTTTACCCCACAGGTCCCTAAAAAGTAAATCGATAATTTTCGCCGCCGGCCGGGGGCATGGCTCCGGCCCTCACCAATTCTACCTTCCAGGTATCCTGAGCTAGATGGTATTTCAATAGATAGACGTGGTCCGCCACCTTGACCTTGAAGCAGAGCTGACCTGGAGCCACCCATTGGTCCAGGACCTGGTGCACCTCCAGCCAGGCCCCGCCCCAGGTGAAACGCCGGGGGCGTTCATGGAGTCGAAACCCAGAGTATGTCTCTACCTGGCAATCCATCGGTCGGCGGCTGTTGAACGCGATCCTGCGAAAAAGCGGACGGGGGCCCGTCCCTGAAATCCCGGCCGGTGTCGGCTGTCAGTTGCAGGCCGGAAACCCGTTGCAATAGTAACACGAGTAATCTACAATGGCAATGAATCATTAACCTAATGGTGTATTTGGCTCCCGGCGGGGGGCCGACAACCAAGGCCCGTTGAGGGGCGCCCGGGTAATATATCACATTGACCGGGGGAGAGGTTTCTATACATGTCGTTCAGCAAAAACATGGGAATGCGGCGGGTGGTGGTTTCCGGCGTAGGTATGGTGACGTCCATGGGGCTCGATGTGCCCACCGTGTGGAATCGCCTGCTGGCCGGGGAATCCGGGGTGAGACGCCTGAGCCGCTTTGATGACGAACTTATGGCGCGCTACCGCATTCCGGAAGATTTTCCCGTCATCGGCGGCGCCATCCAGAATTTTGATCTGAAGGAAATTTTGCAGGCCCGCAAAAAAGAAGTCACCAAGGAAGACCTGAAACAAATCAAGTACACCGACCGCTTCACCCAGTTTGCCCTGGCCGCCAGCATGGAGGCGGTGCATGATTCGGGTCTCAACCTGGAGGGGGAGGATCCGGAGCGGGCTGGGGTGATCATTGCCAGTGGCATGGGCGGGGTCAGCTCCTGGGAGGATGGGGTTCAGAAGCTCCTGGCCGAAGGGGTGCGCCGGGTTTCCCCGTTCCTGGTACCCAAGATGATTCCCAACCTGGCCGCGGGCAACGTCTCCATCCGCTTCAAGGCCAAGGGTCCCAATATTGCCCTATCCACCGCCTGCGCCGCCGGGGCCCATGCCATCGGCCTGGCCTACCGCTCCATCCAACTGGGGGAAGCGGACCTCATGGCCGCGGGGGGCACCGAGGCCGCGGTGACCATCCTGACCATGACGGCTTTTTACCGCATGGGGGCCCTGGCCGTGGGCTACAATGACCACCCCGAGGCCGCCAGCCGTCCCTTTGATATCAGACGCAGCGGTTTTGTCATGTCGGAAGGCTCCGGCATCCTGGTGCTGGAGGAACTGGACCACGCCCTGGCCCGCAATGCCCATATTTATGCGGAAATCATCGGCTTCGGCATGACCGGCGACGCCCACCACATTACCGATCCGGACAAAGAGGGGGCCAAGCGCTGCATCCAGCAGGCCATGAAAGACGGTGGCGTCACTTACAAAGACATCGATTACGTCAACCCCCATGCCACGGCCACGCCGGTGGGCGATCGCAACGAAACCCTGGCCTTGAAAGAGATTTTCGGCGATGAGGCCTCGCGGCTGCTGGTCAGCGGCACCAAGTCCATGACCGGCCACCTGCTGGGCGCGGCCGGGGCGGTGGAGGGCATTTTTTCGGTCCTGTCCATTAGGGACGGCAAGGTGCCGCCCACCATCAACCTGGATAACATCGACCCGGCATGTGTCGGCCTGGATTTCGTCGCGGGCCAGGCCCGGTCTGCCGATATCCGCTACGTCCTGTCCAATTCCTTCGGGTTCGGCGGCACCAATGCGGCCCTGGTGTTCAAGCGCTATGAAGGGTAGATCAACTTGAGGTCGTGAACCAACGCACCCACCGCCAGAGGCAGGGCAACTTGCTCCCGGCCCTCACGGCCTTTTTCTTCGTCACCCTGCCCGAGGCCTTGCCCATTGCGGTGATCACCCGATTCCTGAAGTGGTTTCAGGACTTCGGCGTTCCCGTGGGCGGCATCTGGCCTGACTTACGGAACTTGACGGGTTGGCTGAATTGCCGTGACCCATCCGCGGTCGGTTCCTGAAAGTCCTGACGGTTCACTGCTGACTGACAAAATGGCCACCGCCCCCAAACCCATTCGCATCGCCATCGTCTTGAACGGGCAGGAGTTCGTCTGCGGCGCGGTGATGCTGCCCTTCTCCCTGGAAGGTTACCCGCCGGTGGACCTGGTCCTGTATGGCCGCCGGCCCGAGACCCCGGCCCCCGGCCTGACGGTGGCAGGCCTGCCGGATTTGCATCCGGAGGCGTTCGATCTCATCCTGGACGGCCAGTTCCTGACCGCGGGGATGGCCGACTTTTCCCCGGAGAAGGCGGGCAACCTCATCACCGGACCCGCCGCCCGGTTCCTGAAAACCATGGTGTGCCAGCTCCAGGAGTTGCGCCAGAAGCAGGAGATCAACGCCGGCATCATCATGAGCGCCACCGATGCCCTCATCACCATCGACGAGAACCACATCATTGTCGGTTACAACCTCGGAGCCGAGCAGATGTTCGGCTACTCCCGCGCCGAAGCCCTGGGCCAGGATCTGAAACTCATCATCCCGCCGCCGTTCACCGAGGTCCACCGGGACTATGTGCGGCGCTATCTGGCTACCCGGGAGGCCCACGTCCTGGGCCGGCAGCGGCGTCTCATCGCCCGGCGCCGGGACGGACAGGAATTTCCCCTGAGCATCTCCTTTTCCGTGGCCGAAATTCAGGGCAACCTGTATTTTACCGCCATCATGCGGGACATCACCGAATATACCGCCATGGAAGACCGATTGCTCCAGTCCGAACGCCTGGCGGCGGTGGGCAACACCGTGGCCCATATCGCCCACGAAATCAAAAATCCCCTGCTCATCATCGGGGGGTTCGCCCGGCAGCTTCAGAAGGTCCCGGAGTTTGACGAGAAGGCCCGCCGGAAATTGTCCACCATGGCCGAAGAGGTGAGCTCCCTGGAGAAGATGGTGGCGGAGATGCGGGATTTTGTCCGCCGGCCGTCAACCCAGAAGCGCCCGGGGCAGATCAACGCGGTGCTTGACGAGGCCCTGGAACTGTTCCGGGACACCTTTAAGGAGCACCATGTTAAGGTGCGCCGGGTGGAGGAGAAGTCATTGCCGCTCATCGCCTTCGACCCCCAGCAGGTGCACCAGGTGCTGATCAATTTATTGAAAAACGCCCTGGAGGCCATGCCCGGCGGCGGCGAGATCACCATCACCAGCCGGCTTAAAGGGGACCAGGTGGAAATCAGCGTCACCGACACCGGCGAGGGTATGCCGCCGGAGGTGGCGGCCAATATTTTCCAGCCTTATTTCACCACCAAGGAAAAGGGGACCGGCCTGGGCCTGGCCATCTGCCAGAATATCGTGCAGGAGCACGGCGGCTGCCTCCTGGCCGACAGCGCCCCGGGCCGGGGGGCCACCTTCACCATCCAACTGCCCTTAAAGGAGACCTCTCCGGCTGAGGCGGGCGGCCCGCCCCGCCAGGCGACCTGACCGGATTGATTGCGATGACCACCGCGCCCAAACCCATCCGCATCGCCATCGTCTTGAACGGCCAGGAATTCATCTGCCACGCGGTCACCCTGCCCTTCTCCGTAGAGGGCTACCCGCCGGTGGAGTTGGTCTTGTACGGCACCAAACCCGAGGTCGCGGCCGGCTGTCAGGTGAACTCCTTGCCCGATTTGGACCCCGGGGC
Source organism: Candidatus Methanoperedens sp. (assembly GCA_027460525.1). NCBI lineage: Archaea > Methanobacteriati > Methanobacteriota > Methanomicrobia > Methanosarcinales > Candidatus Methanoperedentaceae > Candidatus Methanoperedens > Candidatus Methanoperedens sp. Next base: position 2,191 of record JAPZAS010000014.1, on the reverse strand, counting down.
CTTCGATCTCATCCTGGACGGCCAGTTTATGACCGCGGGGCTCGCCGGTTTTGCGCGGGAGCAGGTGGACCACCTCATCACCGGTCCTGTGGCCCGTTTCCTGAAAACCCTGGTCTGCCAGCTCCAGGAGTTGCGCCAGAAGCAGGAGATCAACTCCCGCATCATCAACAGCGCCACCGACGCCATTATCACCATCAACGAGGACCACGTGATTGTCGGCTACAACCGCGGGGCGGAGCAGATGTTCGGTTACACCCGGCAAGAAGCCCTGGGGCAGGACTTAACCATCATCATTCCGCCGCCTTATAAGGCCGAACACCGGGATTACGTGCGCCGCTATGTGGCCACCCGGGAGGCCCGGATGATCGGCAAGCACGCCCGCCTCAACGCCCTGCGCCGGGACGGCCGGGAATTCCCCATCAGCATCTCCTTTTCCGTGGCCGAGATTCGGGACAACCTCTATTTCACCGGCATTATCCGGGACATCACCGAATATAAGGAGATGGAAGACCGGGTGCTCCATACCGAACGCCTGGCGGCGGTGGGCAACACCATGACTCATATCGCCCATGAAATCAAAAATCCGCTGCTCATCATCGGGGGGTTCGCCCGGCAGCTCCTCAAGGTCCCGGGCCTGGACGACAAGTCTCGCCACAAGCTGTCCATCATCGCCGAAGAGGTGAGCCAGCTGGAGGCCATGGTGGCGGAAATGCGGGAATTTGTCCGCCGGCCGCCGGCCCGGAAGGTCCCGGGGCAGATCGGCGACGCCCACCGCAAGCCCCCGGCAATGGTGAAACCAGCTCCGAAGGAGCGCAAGACCACAGCCAACAGCGGAAGCCGTGCTTAGACGCGAGAAAGGAGACACAAGCCCTGAACGGGCGAAAGAAAACTCCGCGGCCCGACACACCTGGGCCGCCGGACAGCCGAGGCGGCTGTCCCTACATGGTTTTTCTTGGCCCACCCAGGCTGTTGTGCTTTTTGGCGTGATGGGCCGATTTATGGAAGTGAGCGGGACGAGCAATTTTCCAACGAGGTGGTGGGCCCACCAGGATTTGAACCTGGAACCAACAGATTATGAGTCTGCTGCTCTAACCGTTGAGCTATGGGCCCGCTGGGCTGGCTCTAGCATATCAAGAGCAGGGGGCAGGGAGCAGAGGCTCGGAAAGAGAAGAGCCCAAAGAGCGGAGGCCAGTGATCCCAGAGTCCGACGAACGAAGACTGCTTCGACTGAACTCCCACCTCTGGCCCCTTGTCTTGGTCTAGTGGGCCGTCGCTTTCTCCGCGCCCAGACCGGTATTGGAGCGCACCAGCAGTTCGTTGAATTTTTCTTGCGAAGACGGTTCCGAACTGACCAGCGTCCCGATGATGGCGCCAATGAATCCCAACGGAATACTCAGGATGCCGGGATTCTCCAGCGGGAACCAGGCCTTTGCCTGGATCAGGTGACGGGCCGTTCCAACCACTGTCGGGGGATCGACGGCCATCAAACTCGGGCTTACCAGAATCAGCCCGATCGACGCGAGCAGGCCCACCGCCAGGCCCGTAACGGCTCCCGCCGTGTTGAAGCGCCGCCAGAAGATCGACAGCACAATCACCGGCAGATTCGCCGACGCCGCGACCGCAAATGCCAGCGCCACCAGGAATGCGACGTTCGCCGTTGGACCGAGCACGATCGCAATCCCGATCGCTACCGCGCCCACTACGAATGCCGAAATCCGCGCCACCATCACTTCCTCGCCGGGCTTCCGCTCCACTCCGTTATGGATGACGTTCGTCCAAAAGTAGTGCGAGAACGAAGTGGTCGCGCTGATGGTCAATCCCGCAACCACGGCGAGGATCGTGGCGAACGCAATCGACGAGATGAAGGCGAAGAAAACATTTCCTGCCAGCGCCTGTGCCAGCAGGGGCGCGCTCATGTTCGTGCCGCCATGGACCTTGATGAAGTCCGGGCCGACGATTGTAGCCGCTCCGAATCCAAGGAATGTAGTCATGATGTAGAAGCTGCCGATCAGCACCATCGCCCACACCACGCTGTGGCGAGCGGTCTTGGCGTCAGGCACGGTGTAGAAGCGGACGAGAATATGGGGAAGCCCCGCAGTGCCGAAGATCAGTGCCATGCCCAGAGAGATCAGGTCCAGTGGCCCGTACGGAGGTTCATAACGCAGGCCCGGCTGCAGGAAATCCTTCACAA
>JAPZAS010000013.1 GCA_027460525.1 Candidatus Methanoperedens sp. | reverse complement strand
GCCGTCCGCTATGGAATTGGAATCTCCTCTCTTCTCAAAGCCAACCGGATTCCCGATCCCCATCGTTTGAAAGTGGGCTCTTCACTGGTTATTCCGGCCAATTAATTTTTCAAGACCGCGACTTTCCACTGTAAAGATCTCAAGACCCTTGCAGGCCGGGCCTTCATGTTTCTTTCCTAAGTGGATCGTAATGGAAGATTTCCTGCAGCCCGGAGGCTGTCAGTCTCCCAGCAAAGATTCGCCTGTCATTTCCTGGGGCAATGGGAGGCCTGCGAGCTTGAGGATGGTGGGAGCAACATCGGCAAGGATTCCTTCCGTCCTGATCGGTCGGCCCCGTGCAGAATCGCCGACGATGATACAGGGGACCTTGTTGGACGTGTGTGCTGTGTGGGGCCCTCCGGTTTCGGGATCAATCATACACTCGGCATTGCCGTGATCGGCGGTGATGATAGCGTTTCCGCCAATCCGGGAGAGCGCTGCGATAACTCTGCCGAGTTGTTTGTCCACGGTCTCACACGCCTTAATTGCAGCCGGAATAACCCCGGTGTGGCCCACCATATCCAGATTTGCATAATTGAGGATGATCAGGTCGAAACGAGAAGAGTCGATCTGAGAGAGAACGGCATCGGTCAAAGGAATCGCACTCATCTCCGGCTTGTGGTCATAAGTGGGCACATCTCTTGGAGATGGAATGAGGATCCTTTCCTCGTTCTCGAAAGGTTTCTCACGGCCGCCGCTGAAAAAATAGGTGACGTGGGCGTACTTTTCCGTTTCGGCAATCCGCAGCTGTCGGTACCCGAGACGCGAGTAGTGTTCGCCCAGCGTTTGGGTGAGGTTTTCGGGAGGAAAGACTACCGGGTAGGGAAATGTGGCATCATATTCGGTCATGGTGACAAAGCCGAGTAGAGCAGGTGGGTCTTTCCGCTCAAATTCCGCAAAGCGTGGATCGGCCAATGCCCGGGTGAGTTGCCGTGCTCGGTCCGCGCGGAAATTCGCAAAGATAACCGCATCACCACTCCGGATGGATCCTTGGGGCTTCCCGTTTCCATCGACAACGACGGTAGGGGTTACGAACTCGTCATTCTCACCCTCCTGGTAGGTGATTCGGCGTGACTTTGTCCTTAAATTCAATCGCGTTGAAACTGCAGTTTATCACACAGCGCTTGCACCTCCGGCACCTTTCATGGTCAACGTTCACGGTGAACTCTGCAGGAAGCTGTGATTCCATCATTCCACCTCCGTTTTCAGGGTGCCAATCACAGCCGTGCCTGCCCTCGGGCTCCACACCTCATCAAGGTCGGGAGCGATTTCCCGTATTGCCGATTCTTCGGATGCCATGTAGAGCATGTCGTCCTTTCGTGCTGCAGTCATGGGGCGAAGTTTTATCCTGTCGTTTAAGCCTATCATGCCGTTGCTGTGACCGAGGATTATGCTGAATGGGCCATTTAAAAGCGTACTTCCATATACCTGCCTGATTGCTGTGGAAATTTTTTTTTGCTCAGGCTCCATGCGGTCTATGTCTTTCCAGAACGGCGAGGCAAGTGCCGTAACAGCTTTTTCTATCGGAAGCTTATGCCTTCTCACAAGCAGGTCAAAAAGATATGCAATAACTTCGGTATCAGTCCGCAGTTCAAGCTTGTACCCGAACATCTCAAGGTAGCGCTTGTTAATTCCATACGATGAAATCTCGCCATTGTGCACCACAGACCAGTCAAGGAGCGTAAATGGATGAGCCCCTCCCCACCAGCCGGGCGTATTGGTGGGGAACCTGCCGTGGGCTGTCCAGATATACGCGCTGTAATCCTCCAGTTTATAGAACTTGCCGATATTTTCGGGGTATCCCACGCCTTTGAAGGCACCCATGTTCTTTCCGCTTGATGCCACAAATGCACCTTCTATCTCTGAGTTTATCCTCATGACGATCTTCATGACATAATCCCGTTCTGAGAGGAACTCAAGCTTGTTCTCAGGCACCTCAAGGAAGTATCTCCAGAGTATAGGGGGATTTGATACCCCGTCCTCCTTGTGTGTGGGAATGGGTTCATCCGTATCAACGTTGAAGACATCCTTGAAGAATTCTTCAGTGGCCTCTTTTGCTGCCATGTTATCGTACATCATGTGGAAAGCATACTGATGTTTTCGTTTCGGATAAATACCATAGGCCGCGAAACCTCCTCCAAGCCCGTTTGAGCGGTCGTGCATGCAGGCGATGGATTTTAGTATCACACTGCCGCCAATGCGTCTGCCTTCTTCACTCATCAGTCCGGAAATCGCACACCCGGATGGTATTTTTTGATGAACGCGTCTATATGGATTGATTTCCCTCGAGTTCATCAAATTATCACACTTCATTTTCTTCTCCTTTTACTATTAGCAATAATTTTTTTAATTCCTCTCCCCCGCTCTTTGGAGGCTCAGGAAGTTTCAGTTTCTTTCTAACAGATGTGGGCTCGCCCAGTCTCCCTTCCTTCCTGAACATCTCGATACTTGCGGCAAAGCCTTTCGGCCCCTTTCCTTTTTCAAGCGCCAGTTGCTTTAGCTTATCAAATACCTTGTTCATTCCCATTTTCTGCGGGCAGAGTTCATAGCAGGTATAGCAATCCACACACCGCCATATATTGTGGGAGTCGATTACAGCCTCAAGCTCTCCAGACAGCAACCTGCCTATAATCTCATTGGGATTGAATTCAGGGGTTATCTTCACAACAGGACAATCGTTAACGCATGCTCCGCACTCGTAGCATTTGCGAATAGAGGGCAGGTCAAATACCTCTTTGAGCGTTTTTAGATATTTGTATCTTGAATCCCACTTGGACAGGAACTCTGCGGCGTCTATCCTGTGCATGTCCATCCCGAGCTCGTCAGGCGTGAAGCCCATGGCAAGACCAACTAATTCGGGGTAGTAGAGCACGGGCACATGGAGTTTTTCTCCGCTTTTCTGCATCAGGTATTGCCTGGAATCGTACTGCATGAAGCACGAGGGGCAGGTGAGCGAAATGGCATCTGCTTTTTTTGTGACCTCAAGTAATTTCATGCGTGCAAGGGCTGTGGCTTCATCGGGTTCGTCAGCGGCATTCAGATTCCCGCCGCAGCATAACATCTTGGTCTCATATTCTATGCTCTTTGCTCCAAGGGCTTCTATCAATGCATCGAACTTTTTTGGTTTATTCGGGTCGTCAAAGAATATGGAAGAGCTTGGGCGGAGCATGTGGCAGCCTGCATGCGCTGCGATTTTCATGCCGTCAAATGGCTTGATGATGTGCTGTTTTATTTTAGGGATGCCTATTTCATCATGCAGTACTTCAACAAGATGCTTTACCTCTATGGTTCCCTTATATTCCAGATCAGCAGATGATAGTATGTTATTCACCTGCTCGCGAAGAAGGGGATTTACCCGCAGTTCAACCTCCACGGATTTCAATGTGCTGTAGCATCCGTTGCATGGAATGAGTAAATCGTGCCCGGCTTTTTCCGCAAGGGCGAGGTTTCTGGCTGCTGTGACGTACCATGCCATGTCTCCCAGTGGCTTGACTATGCTTTTTGTGGGGCAGCAGGTCGCGCCGGGAAGGTCGTGCAGAACACAGCCGAGCCTGGATAAAACGAGCCGTGTTGACTTTTCCATGAAAGGAAAACGTGCCGGGATGATGCAACCTAAGAATAACGTATATTCTGGCATTTTTTTCTCTCGTTGGGGAAGCCGACGATAGCTCCAATAGTATTTAAAATTAACTCCGAAATAGGTATCTTACCTACGGTATTCTATAATACTGCTGATTAAAATACTTTTCCTGAGTATAAGAAAATCGATTTAAAAAAAATGAAACATCCAGGTGAATACTATTTTCAGACCACAATGTTTTTAAGGTAATTCATACAATAAGAGTAGTGCATGCATGGATGCAACATAATAACATCCATGCAAATGATCATCCAAAGAAAAGTAGTTAGGATTAGATATTCACAATTACATGGGGGTCACAAACACTAATTGTGACCTGATAAATCAATGTTACTTGTTATTTCCGGTTTGAAATGTAAAATAAACAGACTGAAACTAGTACACAATTTATTAGTTTCAGGATAAAGACGTCAAAGATAGCCTTGTCTCAACCGATGAAACTCTTTTTCTAACACTGTTCTTAGGGAGGCAATAAACATGCAAAATTCAGATACAACAAAATATATTATTCATGCTACAATAAAAGCAGACGGAGTCATTGAACGACCGGACGTTGTTGGGGCGATATTCGGACAGACAGAAGGTCTAATAGGCAGTGACCTTGACCTCAGGGAATTGCAGAAGAGCGGGAGAATAGGAAGGCTTGAGGTCAATATTAAATCAAACATGGGCAAATCAACGGGAACTATAGAAATACCCTCAAGTCTTGATAAGGTTGAAACAGCAGTCCTTGCCGCCAGCCTTGAAACTATTGACAGGATTGGTCCCTGCATTTCAAACATCAGTGTGTCAAAAATAGAAGATGTAAGGTCTTCAAAAAGAAAACAGGTAGTAGACCGCGCAAAGCAGATTCTTACTGCGATGTTCGATGAGATGCTCCCCGAAAGCCAGGAAATCGTAGATGAAGTGAGGCAGTCGGTCAGAATAGAGGAGATGACCACGTACGGAAAGGATAATATCCCGATGGGACCCAATGTGCTTGAATCGGATGCCATAATCGTGGTTGAGGGTCGTGCGGATGTGCTGAACCTTCTAAGGTACGGCATTAAGAACTCCATCGCAGTTGGCGGTACCAACGTGCCACAGGCAGTGATGGATCTATGCAGGAAAAAGACCGTTACGGCTTTTACCGACGGCGACAGGGGGGGAGAGCTGATTATAAAAGAACTTCTCCAGGTTGCAGACATTGATTACATTGCGCGCGCCCCTGATGGGAAGGGTGTTGAAGAGCTTGTCCAGAAAGAGATTGTGAAATCGTTAAGGCAGAAAATACCTGTAGAGCAGGCACTTGATTATTATCAGGTCGGCAAGAAGAGAAGACTTGCCATCGTGGCTGCAACACGGAAAAAGACAGCCGGAAAGGGAGTATCCGAGGTTCCTGAAGAGAATGAAATGAAACCTGCCAAGGAAGAGCTTGCAGAGTTTGAAGCTGTAGAAGCTGAAAAACCCAGGGTAAGGGAAGAACCGAAAGAAGAGAAGGAGATTAAAGAAAGTCCTTTCCAGGAACATATAACTCAATTGAAGGGCACGCTCAGCGCGAGGCTCATCGATGAACAAAATAACACCATAAGCGAAGTGCCTGTCCGCGACTTAGCATCTGCATTAAAGGACTCAAACGGCAATGTCAAGAGCGTTGTATTTGATGGGGTGATAACCCAGCGAATCGTGGACATTGCAGCAGAAAAAGGAATAGAAAACATGATAGGTGCAAAAATGGGAAGCCTTGTAAAAACTCCGGTTTCTATTCATATTGAAACATCAAGTGAATTATAATTAGATGTGGGTTAAACCTTACCCGGATTTCAGCCCCGAAAAACCATTGTTCGTATGCATCCTTGCTAATACAGAGACTGCCAAGATCCCGAATATATCCGCGGCAGGAAAATCCCCGGAGCTTACAGACTATACTCCAGCAGCGGATGCCGAGCTTGTGGAAACTGGTAACGCCATAAGTATCAGCGAGCCTGCAATGACACCCTCGGGTGCCCCGACGCCAGCGGTTTTGACGAGGGCGGCAATGCTGCTCACGGGGATTCCATGTCTTTTTATCAACTCAGGGCTGCGCATCCGTCCAAAGGTGCCTACATTGGATATTAACGCCCAGCCCGGCGGGGATATTCGAAAACCACATGCCGTTGCGGATGCTCTGGATATTTATAAAAAATGTCAGGCGCTCGGAAAAAAGCTGGCAAAATTTTCTGATTTTGTAATAATAGGCGAAAGTGTGCCTGGCGGAACTACCACTGCCCTCGGGGTGATGAAAGCCCTTGGGTATGATGGTAAAGTTTCCTCCAGTTTTCCGCAAAACCCCCTTAACCTTAAAAACTCGGTGGTATCGGAAGGGATGAAGCGTGCAGGAATAACATTCGGAAGTTTAAGAAACCAGCCTCTCCTCGCCGTTGAGTGTCTCGGCGATCCCATGATGGCGGCGGCAGCGGGACTCGTGGACGGGCTTGACACAAAGACGCTCCTTGCAGGAGGAACGCAGATGGTCTCGGTTCTTGGCATAATTAAACATCTTGACCTCAAGAGGGATGTTTCAATCGCAACTACCTGTTACGTTGCCAACGACCCAAGCGCCAATTTCAGGGAAATGACCGATGTTCTTGGCTACGAGGCATTTGCAGCCGACCCGGGCTTTGGAAATTCGAGGTTCCCGGGGCTTCGGATGTACGAGAAGGGCGATGTGAAGGAAGGAGTAGGGGCAGGAGGCGCCATGTTTGCTGCGGCGATGATGGGTTTTTCGCAGAAAGAATTCAGGGAAAAAACGGAAGAAGTGTGCCGGGATATTTTCGGTGTTATTTCATAATAAAGATCACTTTATTTAATTTTTTCTTTTACTTTATTCATAATTTGTAAAATTTCATCAGGAATTTTATCAATATGATTAACAAGATAGGCTTTTGTTTGTTCATTTGGCTTCGATAAATTAAGTTTCCTAAAAATATTATCCAGTTTTTCTTTCCCGCCACTCTTCGAGGTTTCAATTACTTTTTCTACCTCACCAATATCTTTGCCTGTCAGTTTTGATATTGCTATAGGGTCAATAAGGTAATCTTCTATTTCTTTTTCGGATAAAACATGGAATTCCTTGGTGGAAAAATATTGCTTTAATCTTTCTTCTTTTTCTTTCTTTCTATTGTCTGAATCTTCTATAATCATGAAGGGAATAGGCAATCTAATTTTTTCAAATAATTTACCTGCTACTATAAGTCTCTCAAATCCTCCTCCATTTCCATCTCCACAACTTACAATACTAATCTTTTGCTCTTTAGGATTCATTCCATTTTTAATGAAAAATTGAGTCCAAATTTCGAAATCGTCTCTTCCACTAATCAGGAATACAAAAGAAGGAGTATGAGTCATCAAAATCCAACTTGCAGGAACACCTGCCTGAGCCATTATTTCGTCTACTTTGGAGAACTCCTTTAATGCTACTATTTCAGTTTTGCCTGCATTTTTTATTACGACAAATAAATTCTCATAAGGTACATTATCGATGAGTATTGTGGAATGGGTTGTTAAAATAAACTGCTTATCATCTTCTACTGAGATTTCATCGATTAGAGACATAAACTTAGAAATAGCATCTCCATGAAGATGCGATCCAGGTTCCTCAATAACTAATAAACTTCCTTTAGGAGTTGAATGAAGTAATGTAAGTAGGTAGATAATTTCTTTAGTCCCAGAAGATACATTTTTCCACATAAATTCTGTTCTGTCAAATGGATGCTCTTTTATAGAGAGATATACTTCCTGTGACCCTTCTCTTAATGGTACACGGATTTCTATAATCTCGTCAATTATGTCTTTTACACTTTGCACTATTCTATCAAAAATTTCTCTATTTGAAGATGCCAAAGTATTCAAAAGTTGAGGTAAATTCTTTGCGTCTGGATTCAGCCGATAATCTCCTCGAATATTTGCTATTTCAGGGCTTTCTCTAACAGGATTTAATTTTCTAAATAATTCAAAATAATCGCTAACCATCAACAATAATTTCATTTCCGGTGTGATTTGTCCGTATCTGGTTATAGAATATAAAAGAGAATAAGGTGGGGATCTTCCCCCAATCGATACCAAATTCCAGTCTCCTTTTTTATAACCATCCGCAAAACTTTTAATAATTTTTAGAGAATGCATGCCTGTTTTTTCATCCCTAATATTCCCAGAATATAGAATTTCTTGTTCTTTAAAATAAATATAGAGTACATCTTGAATTAATTGTTCAGGGAAAGATAGTTTGATTTTATATCTTATTATATCAGAAATATTATTTTTAAATTCTTCAAATGAAATATCTTGGAGTGACAAATTAGAGAATAAAAAATTCTTATCTTCTTCCGAGAGGCGAATTTCAAGAGATAATATTATTTCATTTTGGACATCTTTACCAAAGACAACTTCTTGATAACCTCCACGAGATGTTAATACATTTACAATATTTTGGTTAAGTGCAATTTCAGAAAGAAACAGCAGAGCATCGATTACATTTGACTTTCCTACAGTGTTTTTTCCGATTAGAATATTGAAATTTCCATTGAGATTTAAATCAATATTTTTAATGCTTTTATAATTCTCTATGTGGAGTTTTTCTATTTTCATATATTTGTCCAGCTATAGGTAGTTGGGGATAATATTACAATCTATTTCATAATATCCTTATCGATCTGAGCTACAAGCTTCTTCATTTTATCATACCATGCATCGATGTTCCCCTGAACCATCTCTTTCATCCTGGAAGGAGAGAGGGCAATGTAGTCATAGTAGTAGCCGCCAGCACTGATGGTTCTGGTTTCGCGATGCACAAGCCCGCATGCCATTAAATTCTGGAGCGAACGATAAGCTGTGCTCCGTTCCCTTTTTAAAATTTCTCCAAGGTGTTCTGCAGTCATCGGTCCTTTAGTAACAAGTACCTTGTAAGCCTCAATGTCAATATTCTTTAGCCCCAGGATGCACTTTGCGGTATCCTCGCATTTGAAATCTCCTCGGATCATTTCGGGAATTGATCTTGGCATAACAATCCATGTTTTGCAGAATTTAGACAAAACCTATCTATACATATGAGCATAAATAGCTTCTCAAATCGATGAACAGTTCTATAACAGTACTTGGGTGCATGAAATGCGGCAGGTGTGATAGCGCATGTGATAGCGGAGCGCTATCCCGCCTCGATGGTATTACAAGGATAAATCACGATAAGTGCACCCAATGTCTGCGCTGCGTTATAGTTTGCCCGAATAAAGCCCTCAGGCTTCTTGACGTATAGGAATTTATAAACCGCAGATGAAAAAACTTATGAAAGTTTTATCGGGTATGCTTCGCATACCCCAACACTGCGTAAACCGAAGTCTCGGTTTATGAACGCCCCGAGTCGCGCCTCAGGAGGGCACGATGTCGCAATGATTGCCGAAGGGCATCATCTGTAAAACCTGCAGCGAAATGGATATCGAGATAATAGAGATAGCAGTTAACCCCGGTTTAAAAGTTAAATTGACGCCTCAGCCAGAGAGAGCATTATGTTTAAATATAGTAACATAATTTAATGCCTACTGAAAAGGTGAACAGTTTTCCATGGACTCAAGTTCTTATTCTGATCGAAAAAATAAGAAAAGAAATAAGAAAATTGTTGAAGTTGAAATGAACTGCGATACGACCTCGACAATACGTAATCCTTGCGTGACAGACCAGAATCACAGATTATTTACTATCATTCTAGTTACCATAATTCTGTTATCTTCGATACTTAGAATAATATATTTGGATAATAAAAGTTTATGGTTGGATGAAGCCACCAACGTATTGATGGCTGAAAAGAATATAGCCACATGGACTTTTGGCGAACCTCCTCTGTATTATTTGGTATTACATTTTACACTTGCAATTGGAAAAAGCGAGACAATTATTAGATTTCCATCAGTGATTTTTGGAATACTATCAGTTTTTATGATTTATAAAATTGGTACATTATTGTATAATAAGAAAGAAGGGTTGGTGAGTGCCTTTCTACTCGCAATATCTCCAACATCTATAATATTTTCACAGGATGCTAAAAATTATTCGTTGTTTATTTTCCTTTCAATGGCTACTATTTATTTCTTTTTAAAAATGGAGGAAAAGCCCACCAATGGTAATAAAATTCTTTTTCTGATATCATTGATTTTGAGTTTTTATAATCATTATTTTACAGTAATACTCCTGGCTGCAATTATAATATTTAAAATATGGAAATCTCATAAAAACATTAAAGATTTATTTAATTTTTTTTTATTGATAGGTATTTTTTTACTATTTATAATTCCGATTCTCCAACAATTTATATCACAAGTGACAATAAGATCAGGATCGTCATATATTAATTTTGTGTATCAAACTCATCTTACGAACCAATTTATGAGAGAGATATTTACTTTTTTAATCATGCACGAATTCGTAGGTGATAATAACATCATCTATTATTTGTATTTGGGGTTATTATTATATGGCACATTATCTTCATTCGATTTCCTTCGTTTTTCAAGAAATTCTGACACATTTACTCTTCATGAAAAGAACATAATCTTCTTAGTAATTTGGTTATTTATACCAATAGCATTTTCAGCAATTCTAACTAATATTATTTCAAATCTCTATATAAGATATATTTCATTCACATTACCAGCATTTCTCTTGATATCGTCTCATGGAATTGTTACAATTCCAAACGGAATAATTAGTATCATTAATAGAGTTAGGAAAAAGGTTGATTTAACTAAATTTTATCTATTGATCGTTATATTGATTATTATTGTTGTTGTACTATCAACTTATCCAATTTTAAACCATTGGTATAAATCTGAGAATTATGATTGGAAAGGAGCATCAAAATTTCTTGAAAAAAATGCAGAGAAAAATAGCAATATAATTTTGATTCCAGGTTATAATAGTGGTCCTTTTAAATTTTATTATAAGAGCAACGATACAAATGTTATAGAATATTCTCCTACTTATGATTTAAAAAGACTTTTATATCAAAATTATACATATATAGTAGTAACTGATGATGTAAATGCTCTGGGGCCATCTGAAGTTTTTAAAATAACGCAATTTATATCCGAAGATATGGAAATTGATAATGAATTTAGTGGTGGTATATCAATCTATAGAAATCGTACAAGTTTTGTATAGTCGAATTTGTAACTGCAAAATTTCCATAGGAAAAAAGGACAAATTGGTGAATTTATCTCTTATCGCTATTGACATTTCAAAGTGATCATTCTTGTTTGCTGATGTATACACCCAGAAGTCAAACTCCTCATTTTTCATACAAAGTCGATTCTATGAAATATTATAGTTCGGAGAACGAGATAAGAACCTCCATCATACCAATTCCCTGCCCCTTTTATTTCATTTATGGCCAGATCCAAAAAAGAACTTTTCAGCCCCCTCAGCACGCTCGTTTATAGCGCATCCATAAGGCGATAGACACCACCGATGCGAAGCAGCGGCGCAGTTACAAGATGAAGGAGGTGGCTGTTTGTTTTTTATTCTTATTTATTGAAGCCCCAAATTTAACCAAAACACACCTTCAGGTATCTGCAATCCGCACAGAATTGGGCTTTCCAATCCTCTATAATTCCAGGTAATTTAGCAGAAATGGTTTTCCATGATATTATCTCGCCTTGTTTATACCCAAGGAGTCTCAGGGCTTCTTTATCCTGAAAAAGGATTTTTTCATTGGTATATTCATTATCTGCGCATTTATTCTCTATCAGGTAGGGGCATCGTTTGCAAACCTCGTCAGGTCCTGCTACCACTTCCACTTTTTGTTTTCTGATGACTGAATGAATGTTCTTAATAAAATCCTCTGAATAGCCCTCACCCCTGAAAAAATTAAGGCATATCAGGTGATGACCTCTGAGTTTTGCTTTCATGGAAGCTGGCATTTTATCCATAGTCGAGTTCCAAGTGTATTAATGTTGTTGTAAAATAAACCGAGTAACAGAATATTTGAAGATGGAGAAAGATAATATTATGGATTAAAACTATAAATTGGTTAAATAATTAATATGGTGGTAAAGAAAAGGAGAGTAAAATGATTGAAAACCTGGAAATAAAGAATTTCAAGTCCATTAAGCATCTAAAGCTGGAATGTAAAAGGGTTAATGTTTTTATAGGCAAGCCTAATACTGGAAAGTCAAATATTCTGGAAAGTGTCGGTATTTTTTCTTTTCCATACGAGAGCCCTCATGGTGGAATTGGTCTTAAAAAAATTGTCCGATTTGTGAATACTACTAATTTATTTTATGATAATAATTTAGATGACAAAATAGAAATATTTGCTGATGATAAATATTATGAGATAAAATATGAAGGGGGGAGGTTTGTAGGAACTGGCGGCGATAAAGAGAAAAAAGATTTCCGCTTTGATTTTAATTTAGATTACGATGGTAGCGGGAGTGGAGGAAGTTCCAGCTTCTCGCCATTTAAATTTTATAAGTTTGCAGTAATGGAAACATTCCCAAGAAGAGAGTCTGATTTTCTTCTGCCTCTAAACGGAGAAAACCTCCAATCAATTCTCTTAACAAATAAGGCTTTAAGAAAAACAGTGGCTAATATACTTAATGAATTCGGGCTCAGAATTGTTTTAAAACTCCAAGAAGGTAAAATAGAAGTCCAAAAAGAGGTGGAGGATGTAATAATCTCGTATCCTTACTCATTAATTTCCGATACTTTGCAGAGAGTGGTTTTTTATCTTGTAGCAATTGAGACAAATAAAGATTCTATAATTATTTTTGAAGAACCAGAAGCTCATGCTTTTCCATATTATACTAAATTTCTCGCTGAAAGAATAGCTCTGGATAAAACTAATCAGTATTTCATCTCTACACATAACCCTTATATTCTCTCATCGATTTTAGAAAAAACTCCTATGAAGGATATTGGTATTTTCATAACGTATTATGAAGATTACCAGACCAAGGTTAAACCAATCACGGAAGAAGAGATGCCGTTGATATTGGATCTTGACGCAAGTATATTCTTTAATCTAGATAAATTCCTGGAATCAAAATGATTTATCTGGAGTGCAATACCGATGAAGCTCTGGTCAGAGCTATGGGAGTTCACAGGAATGAGATATTTCATTCTGGCAATAAAGGCAATGTCTGCAAGAATTTAGCTAAAAAGCAAAAATCCATTGGTTTGGTAGATGAAGACCCATTCAGTGCGCAACCTAGCTATATTGGAAAATTGAAAATCGAATCAAATAAAGATGATATCAAACTATTGTATGATAAAAATGCTCAAAATAATCTGATCGTTTTATGCCCAAGATTAGAAGATTGGATTTTGAAAGCGGCTAAAGAAGCAAGAGTGAATGTGAAAGACTACAGCTTGCCAGATGATGCTGATGAATTTCATAAAATTATCAATACAAAACTCGAAAAATTTGTTCATCTAATAGAAGATATCAAGAAAAGAAGTAAAAAGCTAAAAACCTTAGAAAAACTAATTAAAAGTAAATAATAAGCAGATATTAATATGACCGAGGCACTCAGAACCGACCTTTACCAGCTTACCATGATGCAGGCATACTGGAGCTCGGGGCATAATCCTGAGGCAACCTTCGACTATTTTGTCAGGAAAATACCCTTCGGCTCATACCTTGTGACAGCGGGATTAACCTATGTTCTGGATTATATCGAGAGCCTGAAGTTTGAGGATGATGACGTCGAATACCTTCTAAGTCAGGGCTTTGATGAAGGGTTCACGGATTTCCTTCTGGGCTTTAGATTCACAGGCGATATGCTTGCCATGCCAGAAGGAAGCATTGCTTTTCCACTTGAACCGATAATCAGGGTAACGGCTCCGATAATCGAAGCACAGCTTGTAGAGACCTTCATACTCAACAAGATGAACTTCTCAACGTTGATAGCCACCAAAGCCTCGCGCGTCGTGCATGCCGCAAGAGGAAGGGCGATTGCAGAGTTCGGCTTGCGCAGGGCGCAGGGCGACGGGCATCTTGAGGCTACACGCGCAACGTATATAGGCGGATGCGCTTCCACGTCCAATGTACTTGCGGGCATGAAACTTGGAATCCCGGTTTCTGGAACAATGGCGCATTCATTCGTAACAAGCTTTGACCATGAGATTGACTCCTTCCGTGCCTATGCCTACGCTTTCCCGAAAAAATGTTTTCTGCTCATAGACACCTATAACAGCATAGAAGGAGCGAAAAAAGCAGTTATCGTTGGAAAGGAGCTTGAAAAGAAAGGTGAGAAGCTTCTTGGCGTCAGGCTTGACAGCGGGGATCTAAGCGAGCTCTCAAAGCATGTCAGAAATATACTTGACGAAGCGGGTCTTGGTTACGTGAAAATAGTGGCAAGCGGAGACCTCAATGAATGGAAAATAGATGAACTCATGAAAAAAGGCGCAACAATAGATATGTTCGGCGTCGGCACCGAGCTCATCACAGGCAGACCCACTCCAGCCCTTGACGGGATATACAAGCTCTCTGATATTGTGGAGCAGGGAAAACATCTTCCCAAGATGAAGCTTTCAGAGGAGACGGTGAAAGCCACGCTTCCGGGGAAAAAAATTGTCTGGCGAACCTTTGAAAACGGGAAATTCAAAAAGGATGTTATATCGCTGGAAGACGAAGTAATTGACAATGCAGTGCCTTTACTGGAAAAGGCTGTTAAGAATGGGAAAATCGTCTGCAAAAGACCCACACTTTCTGAGATAAGGCAGAAAGCAAATCAAAACTTCTCAAATTTACCTGATATATACAAGAAACTGGAAGGTGCTTCCCTGTATCCTGTTGAATTCAGCCTGGGATTGATAGCTCTTCGAGAAACCATTGTTGAGAAAATAAGAAAGGAAGAAATCAGAGCTTAGAGGGGCAGAGGCGTGCTATGGCAAAAAATACTCCAGGGCTTGTTATAATCGGCAGCGGCTCAGGTGGTCTTCCCGTGGCGTCGGAGTTAAAGAAACACGGTGCAAACTACGAAATCAAGGTATTTACCCGCGATACCGATATTGCTTATTCCCCCTGCGGCATCCCGTTTGTGCTGGGAGGTGATATTCCGTCTTTTGATGATCTTTTAATGGAAAAGAAGGTGCATTATACAGAGATGGGTATAGAAATCAGGGATGGAGTCGAGGTGACACGGATCGACACCGACAACAACAGGATTTTTGTGGGCAGCGAAGAGGTGGAGTATGACTTTCTCGTCATCGCAACGGGCACCTTCCACTCCGCACTGGCTATTGAAGATGGAGGGCTTGGCGGGGTTTTCTCTGCACATACCAAAACCCTGAGAGCTGCAAAAGAGCTGGATGCATATTTAAGAACACAAGGAGCAGGAAATGCCGTCATACTGGGGTCAGGCTCAATTGATCTTGAAATGGCCGTGGCATGCTTGAAAAGAGGGATGAAGGTTACGGTTGTTGAAAAGAGAGCCCAATTACTCCAGGACTGGCTGGATGTGGAAATGGCAGATGTTGTACGAGCGCACCTTGAAGGGCTGGGTATCAGGGTTATTACAGGGAAAAAAGCCAGGAGAATCAAAGGAGACGTGAATGGCAAGGCAGCCTCGGTCGAATTCGGAGAAGAATCTATAGAAGCCCAGGTTGTCTTCCAAGGCACGACTTTTAAGCCATATGTCAGGCTTGCATTAGAAGATGGAATCGAGGTTTCAGAGCACGGGATTGTCATAGACGAGGCATGCCGGGTTAAAAAGGCAGGTCACATCCTTCCGAACGTGTTTGCCTCCGGAGCATGCACGCAGGCAATTGATATTGTGACTGGCAGAGCTGATTTCTTTTTCCGGGCATCCTCCTCGATTAAGAAAGCATGGGTCATAGCAGACAGGCTGATGGGAAGGATGAGTATTTTGAAACCCCAGGTCAATCCCATGGTTACCGTGCTCGGGGGTCTTCACATAGGATGCGTTGGCATCAACTCCCAAAAAGCTGCTGCGCACGGCATCAGGGTTATAGCCGGCAGTGCTCTTGGCATAAGTAATTCAAGATATTATACTGGAGGAAGGACCATCCACATGAGGCTGATTTTTGAAGATGGTTCGAACAGGTTGATCGGAGGGCAGGTAATATCCCGAGAACGCGGCGTCAAAGAGAGAATAGACGCGCTGGGGATGGCTATCTGCTGCGGTCTGACCACTGAAGAGCTCTCTGGACTTGAAACCTCCTACTCTCCTCCTGTGGCGCATCTTACAGATGTGATGACAGAAGCTGCCCGGGACGTCAAAAGGGACAATGAAGCTTGAAGAATTAAGTAAATATACCGGCTGCATGCTCGGCGCTGCCATGGGAGATGCGCTTGGGAAACAGAACGAAGGGCAAAGCAGAGAGGATATTCTGAGCAGGGGATATGTCACGGATTACGGCACAGCACAAGTCGGATGCCCGGGATGGAAACTCAGAGCCGGTCAATACACGGATGACACGGAACAGATGATGGTTCTTGCGCAGTCAATTATCAAGTGCGGTGGATTCAATGCTTGGGACTTCGCGGCAAGAGTAGCGAAGTGGGGTGAGGATGCCCTGAACGACCCGGCAAGGAAATCGCTAATCGGGCCTTCAAGTTCCCGGGCTTTGGAAAGATTGAATTCAGGCACAAGCTGGAAAGAGTCGGGGAGTGATATTCCATCATGCGGCTCTGCCATGAGGGCTGCGCCTATCGGGCTTTTCTATGATGACATTGAGGAAGTCGAGGAAAATGCAGCTCTTTCATCCATCCCGACGCACAGAAGCAAAGCTGCCGTTGCGGGCGCGGTAGCGGTGGCAGTGGGGGTCAGATGCGCACTTAACGGGATGGAGCGCTTAGAGATCGCAAAGCAAACTTCTGCCAGGGCAATAAATTATGATATGGAACTTGGGAAAAGGATTGAGCTTTCCTGCAGGTTAATAACCCAAGAGCCCGGGGAAGTATTTGCTAAGCTTGGAACTTCATGTCTGGTATATGAAACCGTGCCGAGCGCATTTTACTGTTTCTTGAGGCACTTTGAATCTCCTGAAAATGCAATAATCGAAGCTGTAAACGCAGGCGGGGACACAGATTCCATAGCCTGTATAACGGGTGCGCTGTGCGGAGCGCTCCACGGCATCGGGTCTTTTCCCAAGATGTGGATAAAAGGGCTTGAGAATAAAGAAGCGATTGAACAGCTTGCTTATATGATTTTCAAAAAATCAGTTATATCCAACAACCAGTTATCTAAAAAAAAATAAAAGTTTGACCGGCTGTGGGACAGAATTAAGTCGGGTACAAGTTTAGCAAATTGTGCCAGACGCCAGTGCAAAATAAAGCAGTTTCAATTCTATCATCCCTTTTTTGTCCCACCGTCCATCCAAAACACCTCTTATCCGCTGAAAATCCAGATTCAGAATTATTTCGGAGAAAATATTGTCCAAGGTAAATAATCGTATTATCTATAAACTCCTCCAT
>JAPZAS010000012.1 GCA_027460525.1 Candidatus Methanoperedens sp. | reverse complement strand
ATTTTGGAGGACGAATATAAGGAAAGCAAAAGATTAGGACTCGATTGCAGTGCTGCAGAATATGCCCATAAACTTTACGAAAGCAACCGAACAATTAATAACATTAAAGAAAGCCAGTATTATCTCAAGCAAGCTGCCGAGAGTTTTGAAAAGTGCGGTGATTATTCTAAAGCGGCTCGGCACTATAGCAAATTGGGGGAACATAAAAAAGCTGCAGAATGTTATAAAAAAGCCTCAGAAGAAGAAATAGATATGGAATATAAGAAATTTTATGAAGCATCTTTCTTTCATGAATATGCAGAAGAACTCATACAAGAGCATAACCGTGATAAATCCTATGAAATGTTGAGTACTGCTAAAATTCTCTTTGACGAGCTGGCTGATTTGACAAGCAATCACCATTTAAAAAATACAGGAATTTATTATTCCCGAGAAGCAAGAGGAAGACTTCTCGTACTTGACGCAATTAGTAAATATATTGATGTGTCTGATAAGGGAAAATTCATAAACGGAAAAATATTAGATGAAATTACAAATAAATTTATCAGAGCTCAAGAAATCTTTAAAGAAACCCTGAATGTTTGCCCTAATATAAAAGATGATGTAAAAACCCAACTACATGTAAATGTTGCGATGTGCGAGTTCTATAAACAATTTATTAATCTAGAACATGGTATGCACCCATTTGAAACTGGAACAACAACAGGTGTTAGTTCTATTTTGGGACATATAGGATTCAAGACGGAAAAAACTAAAAAATATAAGTACAGAATAGAGGATGAATTTGACAACCTAGAAAAAATCATTCTAGAAATAGAAAACAAATTTTTGAGTAATCATCAACTAAAGGCTGCTGAAAAAGCTAGATTGACCAAGTATACAATCATCGCATATAAATTTAATAAGAAGGAAAAAACTAAAGAAGCAGAAGAAAATGTAGAATATGCTGAGAATATTCTGAAAAGTGTGTATGGAAAAGATCTTACTGCACTTCATTTGGACGAAAAAATTATAGAACTAATACATATGTTTTTTTATACAGATTTTCAAGTTTCTGCACCGATGTGTGTTGCAGTAGATCCTGAGGTTTATAAGAATTGTATCGGATTTGAGCTGACGAAAGATATTCCTAAAAAAGCACAGCAAAATGATGAAATTTTGTTTACATTTAATATATATTCTAAGCCATGCATTAAAAAGCTGCCCAATTTGATTAATTTAAAACTGAAAATATCCCATATAGAATATGAGAAAGTGAAAGATTTACGGTTAGAGTTAGATGACATAATTCATGAACAATTTTTAATAAAGCTAGTTCAACCAGGAATAAATTACATTAGAGTTGAGCTTTTACACGAACAAAAAGATTGTAACAGAAAAATTCATACCGAAGAATTTGCTATTGACGTATCTCCGAACATACTTCAGTAACTAATATATAATGAGTATCTCAGTTCGAAATATATACTAATTTTTTGGATTTTAAGTTTTAATTTGCTTGTATAATTTGTAATTTTCTATGCTCCATCTATATAAATTAAAATAAATATTAATATATAGACTATCTTTATGCACCCACGTTGATGCTCCCGAATTCATTCGGGGGTCGACGCAACGATAAGTGTTTCATGCTCGAAATAGCGATTTTTCCAAAAGACGTTAACCCTTTATCCTCTTCAGCCTGAAGGTATTCTCCCGCTCCATCTCCTCAAGCCGAAGCACGATAAAATCCTTAGCTTCAGAGAGCTCGGGTATCACCTTGAACTCAAGGGCATTTACCCTGCGCTTTGTTTTTTCGATATCCTCAAGCAGCTTCTTCATCGTGGTCTCAATCTCAGCAGCCAGGATGATTTTCTCAACCAGGATTTCGTAGGTGTCAACTGCTTCATCTATGCGTGAAGAAGTGCCGATGATGCCGTAACCGTGCTCATCGAGTTTCTTATGCACGCTTGAAGCCGTGATTTTCGGGACAACGACGCCCATCACGTTCTTGCTCTCAAGCTCAAGCTTCGGGACGTCCTTAAGGGCAAAGGCTGTGGATTTCACCACAACAACGCCTTCCACTGATTTTGCGATGGCAAGCTTCTGCGATGCCACAGCGAATTGCTTCTCCACCTCAACTCTTATTCCCTTCGCTTTATCAAGTATCTCGAATAGTTCAAGTATCAAGCCGTCTCGCTTCATCTTGAGAAGCTTGTGCCCGCTCTGGCTCAACTTGATTTTCTTCTTAAGCTCGATAAGCTCGGAGCGTGTGGGATTTATGGTGTCCTTGATAGCCATAATATTCTTATTTTTCTTCCTTTGCCTTATGGGCAGGGTGATATTTCATTATGTACTTGTTATCTATTCTTGTGAGCTGCGCCTCGGGTAATTCTGCGAGAAGTTCCCATCCAAGATCAAGCGTGGTCTCGATGTCCCTGTTCTCATCCGCTCCCTGCCTTACGAACCTGTCCTCGAACATGTCAGCAAACTCAAGGAATTTCTTATCCCTGTCAGAGAGGGCGTCCTTACCCACGATGGCGACCAGTCCCCTCAAGTCTTTGCCCTCGGCATAAGTAGCATACAACTGGTCTGAGACCGCTTTATGGTCTTCCCGTGTCCTGCTTGCCCCTATGCCTGAGTTCATCAGTCTTGAAAGCGAAGGCAGCACATTGACCGGGGGATAGATACCCTTCCTGTGAAGCTCCCTTGATATCACAATCTGCCCTTCGGTGATGTATCCCGAAAGGTCTGGAATCGGGTGCGTGATGTCGTCTCCAGGCATGGATAATATGGAGAACTGCGTCACAGAGCCTTTTCTTCCTTTAATAACGCCTGCGCGTTCATACAGCGAAGCAAGGTCTGTGTACATATAGCCCGGATATCCACGCCTTCCAGGCACTTCTTCTCTTGCAGCGCCCATCTGCCGCAGGGCTTCGCAGTAGTTCGTGATGTCAGTAAGGATCACAAGTACATGCATGTCGTGCTCGTATGCAAGGTACTCAGCAGCCGTGAGGGCAAGCCTGGGAGTGATGAGCCTTTCAACCGCCGGGTCGTCTGCCAGATTCAGGAATACCACAGCCCTCTCAAGCGCGCCCGTCCTCTCAAAGTCGCGCATGAAGTACTGCGCCTCTTCATTGGTTATGCCCATTGCAGCGAACACCACTGCGAACTGCTCTTCCGAGCCTCTCACTTTTGCCTGCCTTGCAATCTGCAGTGCAATTTCGTTGTGCGGAAGACCTGAGCCTGAGAAAATAGGTAGTTTCTGACCGCGCACGAGTGTGTTCATCCCGTCGATGGTGGAAATACCTGTCTGGATGAAGTCCTTTGGCGGGAGCCGTGCATACGGGTTTATCGCTGCGCCTGTTATTTCAAGCCTGTCCTCTGGCACGATGCGAGGTCCGCCGTCCAGGGGTTCTCCCGAGCCTGAGAGTATCCTGCCCAGCAGGTCTTTTGAGACCGGGAGCTTGATTGTTTCTCCGGTGAACCTGACGCCGCATTCCTTGTTAAGCCCTCCCGTGCCTTCGAATATCTGCACCACGACCACGTCGCCGGAAGTATCAAGCACCTGTCCTCTCTTACTTGTGCCGTCGGGAAGAGAAATATTCACGAGTTCATTGTAGCCGACAGGCTCTGTTTTCTCTACAAAGATGAGCGGTCCTGCTATTTCCCTTATAGTCTTGTATTCTTTTGTCATGTTACTTACCCCTCAGTTTGGTAAACTCTTCTTCCATGCTCTTTGTAATCACGGCAAGTGCGAGGTCAAAGTCTTTCTCGAATTTGACTTTTGCAAGGTCGTCCTTTGATTTCAATTTCATTATGTCTTCGATAGCGGCACCGGCTTCAAGCGCGGACTGGGCTTTGTCGCCCCATGCTGTGATAGCTTTCAGGAGCTTGTACTGCTTATCCATGGGGCAGAAGGTATCCACTTCATGATAGGCATTCTGCTGCAGGAAATATTCCCTTACCATCCTTGCAATCTCAAGCGTGAGCTGCTGGTCTTCAGGAAGAGCATCAGAACCCACAAGCTGCACGATTTCCTGAAGCTCGGCTTCTTTCTGGAGCAATTGCATCGCATCATCCCTGAGTTTTACCCATTCTGAAGACACGTTCTTGTCATACCACTCGCCGAGCACCTTTGAGTACAGTGAATAGCTGTTAAGCCAGTTTATGGCCGGGAAGTGCCGCCGCTGTGCGAGCTTGGCGTCAAGCGCCCAGAATACTTTAACTATACGCAACGTGTTCTGGGTAACGGGCTCCGAGAAGTCACCTCCAGGTGGTGAAACTGCACCAATGACAGTTATCGAACCATCTCTTCCAGAGAGGGCTTTCACCTTGCCGGAACGCTCATAGAATTCCGACAGCCTTGCTGCAAGGTAGGCTGGATACCCTTCCTCGCCCGGCATCTCCTCAAGGCGTGATGAGATCTCCCTCATCGCTTCCGCCCATCTCGATGTGGAATCCGCCATAAGTGAAACATCGTATCCCATGTCACGATAATACTCGGCAATGGTAATCCCGGTGTAAACAGAGGCTTCCCTCGCAGCTACGGGCATGTTCGAGGTATTGGCAATCAGCACGGTCCTCTCCATTAAAGGTCTGCCAGTTTTCGGGTCTTCAAGCTCAGGGAACTCGCTCAGGACGTCCGCCATTTCATTGCCTCGCTCCCCGCACCCGATGTAGACAACGATCTCGGTATCGCTCCATTTTGCCAATTGTTGTTGCGTCACGGTTTTTCCGCTTCCGAAAGGTCCCGGGATTGCTGCAGTCCCGCCTTTTGCTACAGGGAAAAGACCGTCGAGGATTCTCTGACCTGTGATCAATGGCGTGTTCGGCATCAGTTTCTTGCCCACGGGTCTTGGTTTCCTCACAGGCCATTTCTGCATCATGGTGAGTTCTTTACCGTCGCTGAGAGTGCATATCACCTCATCGACCTTGAATTTACCGCTCTTTATTTCATCAACCGTTCCCGAAATAGTTGGAGGGACAAGTACCCTGTGCTGGATATTCTGCGTTTCCTGGACAGTACCTATTATATCCCCGCCTTTCACTTTGTCGCCTTTGTTCACCGTCGGAACGAAGTCCCATTCCTTCTCGCGTGAAAGACCGTTTGCTGAAACGCCGCGTTTTATGAAGTCGCCCATGGTATCCTTTAAAACAGGTAGAGGACGCTGGATTCCATCGTATATACTCTCAAGCAGTCCTGGTCCCAGTTCTACTGACAGGGGCATGCCCGTGTTTTCCACAGGTTCGCCGGGTCTTAATCCTGAGGTTTCTTCATACACCTGTACCGTGGATTTCTCGCCCTCTATTCCTATGACCTCGCCCATCAGTCCTTCCTTTCCGACCTTCACTACGTCGTACATTTTTGTATTTAAACCGCTTATTATTACGACCGGTCCTGATATCCTATAAATTTCACCTTTATTTTTCATTTTCCAAGACACCTTCTTAAATTCCCTAGTCCCCCGAATTAATTCGGGGGTTATCGGGGTTTCAATCTTTACTTCCAGAGATCAACACCTACCGCCTGCTTTATTTTTTCTCTCAGGTTCGTGCTCTCACCCTTGCCGCCGATAGCTATCACCGTGGGCTCAACCGAATCATCCAAGGTTTTTTGCATGTTCAGGGACAACTTTTTCATATCATCATTATGAACAACGAGAATTCCCACGTTTTTGTCCTTCAATACGCTCTGTATTTTAGCTTCAAGCTCGCCCGCAGATGCGTCATAGGTTTTTCGTATGCCTGCAAGCCTGAAACCTATCACAAAATCACTGTTTCCTACAATTGCAATTTCCATCTACATCACCAGGTGTGCTTTTATTATCTCTTCGGGAAGCATCGTCTCTTTTCCGCGCACGATTATCCTGAGGTTATCTACTTCGATCTTCTTGCTTAATATGTAGTCAAGAACAGGAAGGATTGAAAGCGGGTAGTAATACGATATCTTGGAAGCATAGACAAGACCATATTTATCAAGCCGGGTTTCGATATTTATGAGAGAAGTCAGTTGATCGCTGATGTCGGATATTGCTTTCCAGTAAGAATAATCCTCAAGAGCGCGTACGAATTCGACAAGGGGCATGGCTGCAAGTCTGGCAAGGTCAGCCTCTTTTAGTTCCATGCCGCCCGGTATAAGCATCTTCATTATACTATCGCGTTCCATAGCTGCGCGTTTCATCCTGAAAAGGATTTTAAGGTTTTTCAGGTCTATTTCGGTCTTCAGGAATTTTAAGAACAATTTATTCCCCGTGGCTGCGACCGCTTTAATGAGGCTGGAATAATACATCTTGTCCAGGTTATTCTCTATGTCAGCTAAAACTCCTTTATACCCTTCAAGTGCAGGATAATACGGTGTTTTTGCAAAGGCTGCGATTACGCCCTCAACCGTGCCGATCTTTACAATCTCGCTCAAATCCCTGTACCTCACTTGCCCTGCAGAGACTACACTTTCAAGGATTTCCTCCTCGCTTGCACCTGAAAATTTTCCCCTGATAATGGTTTTTATATTCCAGATATCCCAGTAGCGCAGATATTCGGTGATCAAAAAGTTGGCTTCATTCTGCGACACTTCTATTAATTTGCGGTAGGTCAGGGCTAAATTCTGGTTCAGGGCGTGTTCAAAAAGGTCGGTACCGCGGTACTTTTTCCCAAGTTCATCGACATCTTTTTTATACTCTGATTCCCCAATAAACCGGGTTATCTCGGGTATTTCCATGTTGAGGAATTTGGGGT
The DNA here is from genome assembly GCA_027460525.1 of Candidatus Methanoperedens sp. Classification (NCBI taxonomy): domain Archaea; kingdom Methanobacteriati; phylum Methanobacteriota; class Methanomicrobia; order Methanosarcinales; family Candidatus Methanoperedentaceae; genus Candidatus Methanoperedens; species Candidatus Methanoperedens sp. The sequence goes on along the minus strand of JAPZAS010000012.1, from coordinate 85,846 downwards.
ACATCTCCCTTGGAATTAGTTTGCTTTTCATAGCCCGGACTCTGGCTACGATATATGCATATTTGGCGCCGTCTGAAACTCCCATTCCTTATTTCACCCGAACAAGATATCAGAAACCTGCTTCAATGACTGCTCACTGACATTTTTTAAAATCGTATCGTACTTGAAGTCCAGGACTTCTGTCCCATCCACATTCTCTATAACAACGCCGCCGATACAGTCAATCTCAGCTGCATGCTCAAGTTTTGTAAGTTTTTTGACCACCTGCTTGTCTTTGCTTCTCGAATATATCCTGGCGTTATTGTTCTGGTTTTTTTCTATAATCGATTTCAGAAGCTTCTGGTTTTTTTCAGCAGGGAGCTTTTTCACCGCTTCTTTAGCAGCCTCAAATACTTCGTCAAGAATCTCTTTTCGTGCGTTGAGTATCCCTTTTTTGACTTCAAGATTTGCACTGGATAGTTCCTGCTGCCGCAGCCTATCTATTTCTTTCCTGACTGCTTCTTCTTTTGCAGCTTTGAGCTTAGAAGCGCTGGCTTGCGCCTCTGCAATAATCTTCGAAACTTCAAAAGAGGTCTCTTCGCTTATCTTATCTGCCTCTGCCCTGCCCTTAGCCTTAATTTCTCCAACTATCGCATCAAGTCCCATAATACTCTAGAACACGAACAGCAGTATCAACGCTACTACCAGACCGAATATGACGATTGATTCCGGGATAACGGTCATCAGCAAGCCCTTACCGAAAAACTTCTCATCTTCAGCCATTGCTCCCACTGCTGCCGCACCAATTGCCTGTTCACCGAGACCCGCGCCTATGCCTGCGAGTCCTACTGCCAGTCCTGCTCCGACTGCTACAAATCCCATTTGTGATGGATCTACCATATTTTTTTATTCCTCCGTATATTTTCTATTATAACCAAAGGGGCTGTACTTGGTACCTCCGCCTTCATAAAATTTAGTGAAAAATTCCACGTACTGAAGCCTGAGTGAGTGAAGCCCTGGACCCAGAATCCCCAGCAGCAGGTTTATTAGATGACCGATGAAGAGAATAATCACACCAACCAGCGCAAATCCAATTCCCTTTCCGAGCAAATGTCCACCAGGGCTGATGAACAGGTTCATGGAAAGTGTGTTTACTGCAAGAGCTATTCCTGCCGAGGATAATCCGATTGCAAGTATCCTTGCGTATGAAAGGATATTGCTCAGCAGCGTGGGTAACTCCATTATGGAGATGAATCCTTCACCTTTTATCAAAAGTATTATCCCTATTAAAGCGAGTCCAATTCCTCCGGCAAAAAAAGGATCGTCCAACCTGACAGGCGACTTTGAGATTAAAGCCGGCATTAATCTTGCTATGGCTGCGACTCCGCCGATTAATATCGCCATCCAGCTTCCTTTCTCATAAATGGCATGCTTTAATCCATGCTCTATTGTGATATTCCTAAACCCTATGACGAGTCCGAGAAGAACATGCATTATTCCTAAAAGAAACGTTATCAGAAGCAGCGGCTGTACGGATTCAAACCTCTGGACTGGTATATGGATTCCTGCAATGGTGGGACCTGCTATTCCGAAAATCCCGTGTTCCAGTTCTCCCTTTACTACCACGTTGAAAAGCGGAAAACCAAAAAATTCTCCGTATATGACACCGAATATGACTGAAAACACTGCACAGAGGAACAATATCAACGCAAGTGCATTGAGCCCACCGGTTTTGAATTTATTTTTGATTACAATCGCAAGAGCTGCTACGATAATGCCATAACCAACATCTCCAAGCATAATTGCATAAAAAAGAGGGAATGTAATGAAAATCAGGATTGACGGGTCGATCTCCCTGTATTTCGGAGTTGCAAACGTGTCAATCAACAGTTCAAACGGCCTTGCAGCCAAGGGGTTTTCAAGCTCGATGGGTATTTCTTCCTCTTTTACTTCCTCTTCGATTTTTGTCAGGTAAGCCAGCCCTCCGGTGCTTTCCTGCAATTCCTTTTCTATTTCATCGTATTTTCTTGAAGGCACCCATCCGTCAATGATGAAGGCATTGGGGCTCATGGCAAACCGCAGAGGCGCTTCAGCCTTCTGTGTTTCGATGGAGAGGTATTCATCCGCTGCCATTATGAATTCTGAATACTCTTTCTTGATGTTATCAAGCTCTGATTTTATGGAGGCATGTTTCTCCTTGAGAATAGAAACCTCTTTTGTGAGTTCATCGAGTATAACCGGCGGATTCCCTTTTAGCTCGGGGACCTTTAATTCCACATACGAGCGCTCTTCCTGAAGGAGTTTTTGAACCTCATCAACGAATACCGCGGGAATAAAGAGCGCGAATACCTTTCTTTTTTCGTATTCCCCTGTGAATAGTTCATAGTTATTCGTTATTTTGGTGAGCCCTGGTTCCAGGTCTCCTTCGATATATCCCGTATAGACTTTCAATGTCTCATAACCCGCATACGCATCCAGAGCTAAAGGAAGCTCGAATAAGGGTTTAACAGAAAATATCAGGTCTTCTTTTTCCTTGATCTTAAATTCTATGCTCCTTAATTCATCGGAACGGGCTGAGACTTCTTTTTGAAGCTTTGTGATTTTTTCATCGATCTGGGAGGGCAATTCCTTCGAGCTCTGCTTTAACCCCGGTTCTTTTTCCCTTACCCCGAGCTGGTTTGATATTGCCCGCAGCGTAAGGAGATACTCCGAAAGCTTGGAGGCGGGCTTCAGGGGTTTTCCGATCTTGAAACTTTCTGTCTCCTCTGAATAATCGGTGACATGCAGCGCGTTTAACCTGTGAAGGGTGGATATCGTGGCTTCCATAAGGTCTTTTGTGCCTGCGATGGCTACCCTTGTCATTTTTGTGGGTTTAAGCATCTGCTGCAGCCCTCTCGAACTCGGTTAAAATGAATTTTGTAGCTTTTGAAGTATTCTTTTTTGCCTTCTTTTTGATTTCCTGGGCTTCCAGAGCGCCTTTTTGTATGAGCTTTTCTTTTTCTTCTTTGATGATTTCCCGTGCTTTGCCCATCTCGCCGGCAGCTAACTTAAGGGCTTCTTCTTCGGCTTTTTTGATAAACTCCCTGGCTTTCGCTTTTGCTTCGGAAATCCTCTGGTTTCTGGCTTCGTTTGCCTGTGCGACAAAATTTTTAGCCTCTTCTTCTGCATTCTTAATCTCAGATAAAATTTCAGCCCGTGTCATTGCTTATCAAATCCAGAATAATAGCTTCGTTTTGACCTTCTTGCATAAGAGAGCACCTACTTAAATTATTCGGTTTTACATCGGCTTCTGCAAGGGCGCATCATTATTTTTAATGAAAAATCGTTTTATTTATTTACCATGTACTGTGAAGTCCTTAGGCAACTATAACTGGAGTTAGGTGCGTTTGTTTTAAGAAAAAAACTTTAGTTGACGGAATTAAAAATAAAAAAAAAGAGCTGGTGTTTATTTTCATAAACACCTCTCTCACTGCATTGTGTTCTTTTACGTTGTGGATACTGCCACTGACTGGGCTCCGATTACGTTGCCGCTGCCATCCTTTAACAGCAGTGTTGTCCTGTTGTTTGTTGGATCGAAGTTTATCTTCTGTGTTGGTGTCAGGAACACTCCAAAGCTCGGCTGAGCGCCAGCGTTAATGGTCAATCCGGTCGCCGGACCGATGATGGCTCCGGTTATTGGATTGGTCTGGTTCACCTGGGTTGCCAGTCCTGTTATCGTATTTGGTACGACCACAGTAAGGCTTACACCAGTTGCACTGACACCGACATTCGATGTAGCTACTGCAAAGAATGTGGGTGTATTGACCGCTGTGCTTACATTCAGGTTTGTGGATATCATAATGACATCCGCCAGGGCTGCACTTGGTGTTGTTGCTGCCACTGTCAGCGTATTCACTCCACTTATCGGAGCTGCTGCCGCATTGGTGCCTGACACGTTGAAGGTCAGCGACGAACTGCTGAACGCTGATGTTGCATTGATGGTCAGCACAAAGTTTGCCACTCCGTTGTTTCCAGCTATGTTCACTGGTGTATTTGCTGGACCTGTGAATGCTGTTCCGTTCCATGGCGTATAGCTTACAGTTACTGGTAAGCTGGATGCCTGTGTGATGCCCACGTTGGTGGCTGTTGCTGTTCCACCGTTAATCACTGACATGAATAGCGTCACCGGTGTGCCTACCACTGCATTCCTGCTGGTCGGCGTTATGGCTGATACCAGTATCGGTGTCGGTGTCACACTCGGAGCCAGTCCAAGCGGATCGACAAACCCTTGACCTGGGCCGCCTGGACCGTTGTGGCACCTGAAGCACCAGCCGGTCTGACCAAAACCCGTGAGAGGCGGGAAGGTAGCTGGCTTTGTGCCAAGGCTGGGGTGGCATCCACTGCAAACGAATGTTGTGGGATCTGTTGAAGCATTGTAGAGATGACCGTGGTTGCCAAGGAATGCTACTCCATTTGGATCTGCTGGATTTTTGACGTCTCCAAGAATCCATATCTGGAATGAAACCGGCAAACCTGTTATAGCGTCAGTATAACCGTCGTGGTTAATTTGGGTGGTCGAAAAGCTGCTCATTAGTGCGTCCGTGCCGAGCACACGCACCTCAATCTTACTGGTACTGTTCGAAACAATTACGAAGTTATAGATTGTTTCATTCAAGCCTGTGGTATAATTCACGACCGCGTGGCTGCTGGCAATCTCTGACGGGTACGACTTGATCCTGTATAACGTCGGATTTGAAATGTTGCCGATGACGCTGTTCCGCAGCCTCAATCCCACGGACTGGGAGATGCTTGATGCAGTGCTGTCGATGCGCGTAGGCACGAGGGCGCCTGCATGACCATTCACCTTGATGAAGTAGTCGCCAGGAGTTATGCCGCTCAGGCTGAACTGCGCTGTCATGGTGTCTGGCAATGTTGCTGTTGCAACAGTAGCGCCCGCTGTGTTAAGAAGCACTGCACTTGTGATATTGGTCACCAGTGGGGTACTCGTGCCGTCCACGGTGGTGTTCAGGGTGAGGGTCAGTGTGGGCGCTGGCGCTGATACTGTTGCTGTTGCATTTCCGGTAATAGTTCCGCTACCAGTACCGCCACCAGTTGCGGTTATGGTGGCAGTTCCTGCTCCAACCGCTGTGAACACACCTGTAGTTGGATTGATGGTGCCTACTGCTGTGTTGCTGCTCGTCCATGTTACAGTTGCAGTAATCGAATTACCGAATGGGTCAAGCGTAGCTGCCGTGAAGGTCTGACTTCCGCCAACGGACAGCGGTGCTGTTGCTGGTGTGACTGTTATTGAGGTCAGTGGGGGGCCAATGGCTTTTAATACTCCTGTTGGATCAGTGAAATGGCTAGCATTAGCCGAAAACAAACTTCCATAAGTGGTAAATGGCGGCGGTCCATTTGTTGATGTGTGACAATCAAGTTGGCATGTGGTAGGCCCACCGTATATTGATTGCAGAACCCCATAGTACGTAGGAGTTGCTGATGCTCCTGGCAAAACTACTAGAGCCGTTATTAAAAACAATAGCCCTAAACTAATTTTTTTTCTATTCATTTATTTTTCCTCCCTTTTATTCGTTTCAGACCCCGCTCCTATCACGCGATAATATTCGAGATACAGCGTTAACTAAGCATGCATTCGTGCACTGGCTCATGCCAGAATAGTTACGAACAATGTACTTAACGCTACTCCCTGCTTATTCCAAGGTTGTAAAGGCTCGGAATCCTATAAATTATGTATTAAGTTTTGCATCGCTTAAAGTTTTCGGTATCCAGATATGATGTGCCAGCGATAGTTTCTTTTAATCATAGAGCCAATAAGTACTTCCATGGCAATCCACCCCATTGAATACCGCTACGGCAGCCCTGAAATGAAGGCTGTGTGGAATGAAGAGACACGCCTCCAAAAAATGCTGTCCGTTGAAGCTGCCCTTGCAAAAGCCGAGGCACTTGTGGGCTATATCCCAAAAGAAATTGATGAGAAAATCGCACTGGGCGCGGACAAAGTAAAACTCGCCAGGGTAAAGGAGATCGAGGATGAAATCCACCACGATGTGATGGCTGTGGTTCTTGCGCTCACCGAGCAGTCAAAAGATGCGGGAAAATGGGTTCATTTCGGCGCCACTTCCAATGACATTCTGGACACGGCAACCGCGCTTCAGATAAAGGATGCAAGCTTGATTTTGCGAAAAGAGACCGCCAAATTGCGAACTGTGCTTCTTGACACGGCACTGTCCCATAAGAATACCGTATGTGCAGGCAGAACCCACGGTCAGATCGGCATCCCGACAACCTACGGCTTGCGTTTTGCGATATGGGCATCGGAAATTGACAGACATATCGACAGACTTGACCAGTTAATGCCCCGCGCCACTGCTGGTAAGATGAGCGGCGCAGTAGGCACTCAGGCGGCTTTCGGAAAAAATGGTATCGAGATACAGAAAAAAACAATGGAATTCCTCGGGATTGAAGCTGCGGATGTTTCAAACCAGATCATCCAGAGGGACAGGCATGCTGAATTTGTGATGTGGATGGCAAATGTCGCTACCACGCTTGATAAGCTCTGCATCGAGATACGAAGCCTTGCAAGAAGCGAAATAGCAGAGGTGGAGGAGAGTTTTGGCAAGAAACAGGTGGGTTCTTCCACAATGCCTCATAAGCGCAACCCAATTAAATCCGAACAGGTGTGCGGACTTGCAAGAATAATAAGGGCAATGGTTGAGCCTGCGCTCCTGAACAATACCCTCTGGGATGAACGCGATTTGACTAATTCCTCGTGCGAGCGCGTGGTATTCCCTGAATCCTGCGTGCTCACAGACCATATAATACGCCTTACCACAGGTATAATACAGAACCTGCGCTTTTACCCTGAGAACATAAGGAAAAACCTGAATATGCTCAATGGCTTGAACATGGGCGAAGCTGTTATGATCGAGCTTAGCAAAAAAGGGGTTGGGAGGCAGGAGGCGCATGAGATCGTGCGCCGGTGCGCCATGTCTGCCCGTGAGTCGGGTATCCACATGAAGGATGCCCTGATTAAAAATGCGACCGTCTCAAAATATATGACAGAAAGTGAGATTCTAGCGATAATGAACCCGGATAATTATATAGGCACGGCAGTAGAACAGGTGGAATCCCTTGCAGCAAAACTTAAAAAACGAACATAAATTGCAAAATATGGAACAGCAGATTCCGAGTCGCGCCTCGGAAGGGCGCAGACACGTATGCCACGAGGGCATACGTGGATTCCCGCTCCCGAAGGGTAATCGGGACGCAGATGAACGCAGATTTTTGGGAAAACATTTGCTAAGAAAAGCCACCATCAAAGACGTTGAAAAGGTGTGGAAGCTTGTCAATAATTATGCAGATAAACGCATGATGCTTCCGCGCTCTTTGAGCGAACTGTACGAAAACCTGAGGGATTTTTATGTGGTTATTGAAGATGATAAAATGGTGGGCTGCGGCGCGCTGCATATTACCTGGGAAGATTACGGCGAAATCCTATCACTTGCGGTTGAGCCGGAAAAGGTGAGGCAGGGGATAGGTTCGAAGATACTCAAAGCCTGCGAGGAGGAAGCACGGGCTCTCGGGTTGAACAAGCTTATCACGCTTACGTATGTGCCTGAGTTCTTTGAAAAACATGGCTTTGTGAGGGTGAAGAAGAGCACGCTGCCTCATAAGATATGGAGCATGTGCATCAAATGCCCCAAGTTTCCAGAATGCGATGAGATACCGCTTGTGAAGAAGATAAATTGAATTTAGCTATCGTATTAGCCAAAAATTAATACTCACTTGATATTCGCCAGCAGCTCGTCCAGCCCTTTTAAATTGAGCCAAGCTGGAACTTCAACTGCGATTCTGATATTGGATGAAAAGATAATACCTAATAAAACAATTTTGTTCCTGCTATGAGCGAAGTTAAAACCGTTGGAGAGCATAAAGCAAGCTGGATAACCATCTCTAGTGATGAATATGAATCCATGAAATCTACTTTAGAGGTTCTTTCTGATACCGAACTGCTGGAGCAAATAAGAGAAAGCGAAGAGGATTACAAAGCTGGGAGGTATAAAAAACTTCGCGATTTAATTAAGGAATCTAAGAAGGATTAAGTCATTTCGTCTTTGTGCTTAAAACCTACAATAACATCACTAAGCAGTTCTTCGACTGCCTTTTTATCAGGAGTCCACGTATCCCTATACTGTATAAGAAAATCAGTAAGTTCTAGTACCTTATTTATCCCACAATCGGTATCCCCTCCCCGCACTCCGGGCACTTCCCATCCTTAATCCTGATCGCGCTCACCCGAAAGCCGGCGCGGTCAATCAGCAAAGCGTTGCACTTCGGGCAGTATGTATTCTCATACCTGTGCCCCGGGACATTCCCGGTATAAACAAACCTCATCCCTTCCTTTTTCGCGATATCGTGCGCCATCTCCAGCGTCTCCGTCGGCGTTGAAGGGAGGTTATCCATCCTATGCATGGGATGGAATCTCGTGAAGTGCATGGGCGTGTCAGCGCCGAGGTTATCGCGCACCCATCTCACAATCTGCGTAATCTCCTCTCTTGAATCGTTTTTAGTGGGAATAACAAGCGTTATGACCTCAACATGCATGCCCAGTTCCTTTGCAAGTTTTGTGGACTCAAGCACAGGCGCAAGACTGGCGCCGCATATTTTCCTGTAGAAATCATCGGAAAACGATTTGATGTCCACCCGGAAAGCATCAAGGTACGGCGCCATTCTCCGCAGCGCCTCAGGCGTGATGTAGCCGTTGGTGACGTATACTGTCTTCAAACCTGCTTTTTTCGCAAGCACTGCGCTGTCATATGTATATTCATGCCAGATGGCAGGTTCGTTGTATGTCCATGAAATGGACTTGCATCGATTATCCAAGGCGTTTTTGATAGCTTCCTCAGGAGTTATCTCTGTTGTTCCTGTGTATGCATACTCTTGCGAAATGTTCCAGTTCTGGCAGTGCTCGCATCTGAAATTGCAGCCGATGGTTCCTAAAGAATACGATTTCGTGCCCGGCAGGAAATGGTACAGGGGTTTTTTCTCGATAGGGTCGACGGCTTCACTTGAGACGGTATTATAAATAAGAGTGTGAATTTTTCCGTCAATATTCTTTCTTGTTCTGCAAATCCCCACCTTACCTTCTGCAATGGTACACCTGTGGGAGCATACATGGCATTTGACCTTGTTATCCTGGAGCTGGTCAAAAAGAACCCCTTCTTTTATCAAAAATATTCCCCCTTATTTATTATACATACATCTCAGGTCTGCTTTCTATCTGCTTTGAGCGCTTCTTTCGCAATTCGTCCTTGAGCTTTTCATAATAGCTCATTATATCTGACGTAACAGACGGACCTGTGTCCTCCATTGCAGCCAGGAAATGCGATTGTCTCACCTTTTGCGCTTTTATGTCCTCACGCAATGCAAACCTTCCCGCCTTCTTGCATACCGCTGCTATATCAGCCCCTGTGAAGTCGTCGGTAATCCTGACAAATTCGCCAAGGTTCACGTCGTCAGCTAGTGCCATCTTCTTTGTGTGCACCCTGAAGATTTCAAGCCTCGTTTTCGCATCAGGCACAGGTACGAGTATCATCTCATCAAACCTGCCCGGGCGCAAAAGAGCCGGATCGATTAGCTGGGGCATATTGGTGGCTCCTATGACCACAACTCCCCGCAGTTCTTCAAGCCCGTCAAGCTCTGAAAGCAGCTGATTTACAATCCGTTCTGTTACATGAGGTTCGCCAAATGCGCTTCCCCTCATGGGAGCAAGCGCATCAAGCTCATCGAGGAATATGATTGCCGGCGCCACCTGCCGTGCTTTCTTGAAGATCTCTGCTATATGCTTTTCAGATTCGCCGTACCACTTCGATAATATATCGCTGCCTTTGACCGTTATAAAATTTGCCTCACTTTCCTTGGCAATCGCCTTTGCAAGAAGCGTCTTACCCGTACCGGGAGGCCCATAAAGAAGCACGCCTTTCGGGGCTTCCACGCCTATCCTTCGGAAAGATTCCCCGTAGCGCAAAGGCCATTCAACAGCCTCCTTGAGCAATGCTTTCACACTATCAAGCCCGCCGATATCCTCCCATGTCACATTCGGCACTTCAAACAATATCTCCCGAAGCGCAGAGGGCTGGACTTCCTTCATGACATCTTCAAAGTCAGAACGCTTGATCACCAGTTTATCCAGCGTCTCTTTCGGAATCTCCTTCTGCTCAAGATCGATTTCTGGTAGAACCCGGCGAAGCGAGGTCATTGCAGCCTCGCGGCATAAAGCAGCTATGTCCGCGCCCACGAACCCGTATGTGCGGTCTGCAAGGTCATCGAGGCTCACATCTTCAGCCAGAGGCATCCCTCGTGTATGAATCTGGAATATCTCCCGCCTTCCTTCCCGGTCAGGTACCCGGAGCTCTATTTCGCGGTCAAACCTTCCAGGGCGGCGAAGCGCCATATCCAGCGCCTCAGGTCGGTTGGTTGCGCCTATCACTATCACATTCTTTCTTGTTTTTAAGCCGTCCATGAGGGAGAGAAGCTGCGCTACCACACGCCGCTCCACTTCGCCTGTGACCTCGGCTCGCTTCGGCGCAATGCTGTCTATCTCATCGATGAATATGATGGCAGGGGCATTCTTTTCAGCTTCATCGAAAGCCTCGCGCAGCTTGTGCTCGCTTTCCCCGTAATATTTTGACATGATCTCAGGGCCGTTTATGGTAATAAAATACGCATCGCTCTCGTTTGCAACGGCTTTAGCAAGCATGGTCTTGCCCGTGCCTGGGGGTCCGTGAAGCAAAACGCCTTTCGGGGCATCAATACCAAGGCGGTTGAAGAGTTCAGGATGCCGGAGGGGTAATTCTATTATCTCCCTGATTTTTGTAAGCGCGGGCTTTACCCCGCCCAGGTCCTCGTACATTACCTCGGGTATTTCCTGCGGAAGTCCTACTGCCTCTGGCAGGAGGTCCACTTCCGTAATATCGGTTATCTTAACTATCCCTTGGGGAGCAGTCGTGACCACATGGAGTTTTATCTCCCCCAGACCGAAGGAAGACGGGCCGAAGAAATCCTGGAATACATGCTCGAACATCACATCAGAGCCAAGAGATTCCCTCGGTTTGCGCACGCTTGTGGTTGAGATAATGTCTCCCTTTGAGACTGTCCTGTTATGGAAAATAGCCCGCAGGCTCTCGCTGGGAGCATAGATATGGATATTCTGTATCACAGGGGCAAGGGTTACCTTTTTTGCTTCCTTCCACTCTGCCTTCGTTACTTCGACAAATTCTCCCAGACTTGTTTTTGCATTGGTGCGTATCAATCCGTCCATTCTTATGACATCGAGTCCCTCATCCTGGGGATAAGACCTTCCCACAACTGCGGATGTGGCACGTTCCCCTTTTAGTTCCACAACATCAAAAATATTTACTTCGAGCACGTTTCGGAACTTCTCATCAATGCGGACTATTCCCTTTCCCACGTCCCTCTGGTCTGCTTCTGCTACTTTTAGTCTTACTGATTTTTCCATGATTCCTCTATATTGTATTTGTTTTCATTTCATAAAAGTTTGCTTTCTGCCCGGACCCACAGAAACATATTCAATATTAACACCCATTAATTCTTCGAGCAATTCGACATACAGCCTGGAATTTTCTGGAAGTTCGGGGAAACTTTCAGCGTCCTGGATATCCTCTTTCCACCCGGGCAATTCGATATAAATAGGTTCGCATCGAGCGATTTCATCGGAAAGAAGAGGAGGATAATCAAGCTGCTTTCCTTCAATTTCATATCCTATGCACAGCTTCAAAGGATTAAGCCCTGTGAGTACATCGAGCTTGGTGAGAGCCATGCTTGTGTATCCATTGAGGTTGATGGATTTTTCTGCAAGCGGCAGGTCAAACCACCCGCACCTTCGCGGTCTGCCCGTGGTTGTGCCGAATTCGCCGCCTTTTTCACGCAGGTGCTTACCGATTTCGTTTTCCTGCTCTGTGGGTAGAGGTCCTTCCCCCACACGCGTTATATAAGCTTTGACGACCCCGATTACCCTATCCACTTTCATGGGACCGACCCCGAGTGCAGCGCAGGCAGAACCCGCGATTGTGCTTGAGGAAGTGACGAATTTCTGCGTGCCGTGTATTATATCAAGATGAGTTCCCTGCGCCCCTTCTGCGAGTACTTTACTTCCTTTCTTTAAGGCATGGTTTATCTCTTTTGATACATCCGTGATGTATGGTTTTAATTTCTTTCCGATTTCTATGTATTCATCGACCTCAGAGCGTGCAATTTTCATGTCCCCGCCCAATTCTTTTATGGCATTTTCCTTTTGGGGGGCGATCTCTTCAAGCCGCTTCCTGAACCTGTTTTCATCCGCTATGTCCACCATCTGTATCTCATCACGTCCCACTTTATCTATATAAGCAAAACCGATTCCCCTGCTCGTTGTCCCGATTTTCACGGCGCGTTTTGATTCTCGAAGAGTGTCAAGCGCCACATGATAAGGCATTATGATGCTTGTCTTTGCATCAATTCCGAGCTTTGAAGGCGTCACTTCCACCCCATTTTCTGCAAGCATGGCGATTTCATCCATCAGAATCCTGGGATTCATGACAGTGCCGGGGCCTATCAGCAGGCGGGCATCGAAAAGCACGCCTGAAGGAATAAGATGAAGTTTGTAGGTTTTTCCTTCAGCCACCACGGTATGCCCGGCATTATCCCCGCCCTGGAAGCGCGCCACAATATCGTAGTCTTTTGCGAGCATATCAACGATCTTGCCCTTCCCCTCGTCTCCGAACTGCACGCCTGTGATTATGGTGAACATGTTATATCACTACTTTGGCATTCCCTGTCCAAACCATATCAATAACAAAGCAGTAGGAATCCCTAATGTAAGAATATCTGCGTATCGATCTCCTCTACCAAGCTCCCTCAAAAAACGGATGATCCACCACTTTGATATTTCTGCGTCAGCCTTTGGATGATCCATCTCATCAACTTGACGGTGTTGCTTTAAATCTAACATCTGTTCTATATAGTGTAGACGTTTGAACTTTACCTTTATAATTGCTTTATGCCGATGGTAAAATAGTCTCCAAACAAGCAACCCGATGAAAGAAAATATAGCAAGAAATGGATATATTTGTATCTTATCGCCAGCAGTCCCGATCATCAAGAATATACCTGCAATAAAAATACTCCCAATAGTCCAGTTAATTGTATCAAAATGAACCACCATATCCTGAGTTTTTTCGTATTCAAATCGTAGGTTTGTTTTTTGATCTTCTGATAGTTCAGCCATGAGATTTACCCTTTAGTAAGTTCATAATTCAAATTAACCATATTTTGGCGGGAAAGATGATAAGTTTATTTCTTCATATACTCTCTCAAAACAGTGGTTGCATAACTCCCTTTTTGCAAAGAGAACTCAAGGGTAAGCTTTGTCTTCCCCTCATTAACATCATCCTCTCCAACGCTGAATTCAGGCTTGAAAGGCAAAATAATCTCCCTTCGCAGCCCCTTTGATGACAGTTCAGGCATGTTAGGGACTTTGAAACCTTCTGGCTCGACATTTAACTCTCTGACCACAGCCCGCTCAATCTCGCCCGGCGCGCCTTCTGCAAACTGTGTTTCATACCCCAAAAGCGGCGCAGTCGCAAATGCCCTTCCCCTGTTTATGAGATTATTTATCCCATCCAGATTATCCTTTGTGACCTTCTGGAGACGCGAAGTATCAGGCAAGCCCATTTCATTCTTAAAACAAACGATATCGCCATCATATGCCTCATATATCGACATCCCACAGCCAATACGCCTGCTAAGGATAATGTTGAAAATATAGGACTGGTAGGCGTGGAGGAACATTGCCTGTAATTTCGGGGATAATACCCTGAAAGCTCCGGTGTAATCATCAGGATGGGCAATCAGGTGGTTCATCATCGCCCTCTCGAACTGGAAACGAACAGGGAATAACTTCAGCCCCTCCTTAAAGTCCCTCGTATCCTCAACAAACTGGCGCGCTTTTTTTATTTCCAGAGGTTCGCCATCGAAAGCTCTTGCTATATACGTAAGCGCAGCCTCCTTGAAATTTCCTCTCGCGATAGCTTCGCCCACCACATGCGTCACGGGTCTGGTCTCCCCGAACCTCTGCACGCCAAAGAAATTCGGCGCGCCCCGCTCAAGTTCCTGCGTTATGGCTTTTACCCGTGAAAGCGTCTCTTCCTTTGAAAGCTCTATATTTCTTACCGTGATTCTAAAGCGGTTCCCCCACAGGTCTCCGAGGCTTATTTTTTTATTCGAGCGCCCTATTGCCGCAAGCTCCACGTCCTTCAATCGCACCCTGTCTATGTCAGCTTCGCCAATATCCCATATGCTTATTTTCTGTTTTGTCAGGGCGCGCTTGTCCTTGGTACCTGCCCAGCCAAACCTGTTCTGGCTTATCCTTAATATTCTGGAAAGATCGCGCACGAGATGATGAATATCCCAGTTTTTTTTTGAGAGTTCTACTATCAGGTATTTACCATTCGTGGTTTCGACCCTGTTTGTAAGCTCTTCGACACAAAAATCCTCAATTTGCTGGCGTATGAGCCCTCCGATTCCTGGAGTCCTGGTGTAATACAAACTCACGCCAATGTCATTAGCTGCGATGATGATTACTCCTGTAATATTTGAATAAAACCTGATGGCATTAATTGAGCTCTTATGTCTTAAGATACATAGCTGCCATGCCTCGCTTGCAGAATTTCTGTTTATTCCAGTCGGAAGACTCTTATACGTCCAGAAACTTGTCGAGAGAAATTTGGTATATCCAATCGTTTAACGGTGACAGCATTGATAATCATACGAAAATTCAAGCCCTCCGATTTCCAGTGGGTCATTGATATTGAGAGGATGGTGTTTGATGAGCATGACCCTTATCTTTACATGCAGTTCTATGAGACAAACCCTGACGGTTTTCTCGTAGCTGAAATCAATGGCATTGTGGTAGGCTACATTGCAGGTTTTCTGGCGTCTTTAGAAGTAGGACGCATATTTTCCCTTGCGGTACACCCTGCATATCAAAACCGCAGCATAGGGAGCTATCTTTTGAAAGAGATAATCAATACCTTTCGCAGGGAAAGGGTTCTTGAAATTATTCTCGAGGTACGCTTGAGCAATCTCAAAGCCCAAAAATTCTACGAAAAGCATGGGTTTTACCAGACCGGAATTATTGAAAAATACTATGATAATGAAGAAAACGCATGTTTGATGAGACTGGAAATACACCCTGAGATTTAATTTTTTTTACCTATGTTTTTCAAAAAACCTATCCATCGTCGTGCATCATCGATTTTCTGTCTTATTTCATCTCTTGATTCTTTTAATTTTATTTTACCTGATTCGCATTCTCTCAAATCCATTATAGCACGGATCAGGCTTGCAGATTCGTCGTATAATCTTTTTGCCTCTTCATGGGTTAGGTTGGCTTTATGAAGAAACTCTTCATCGTGTTTCTCTTTTGTTTCCAGTAATTGAACTAAATCTAAAAGTCGCTTTTTTTCCTCTTCTGTGAGCTCTTTTTTATGTACGCATCGCCATATCAGTTCGTGAAGTTTAATGCTTTTTCCATTTACTTCAACTTCCTCAGGTATTTTCTCGCCTACCCATACAAGGAATCTGTGCAATCCGGCAAGCAAGTGCTCCCTTTCTTCCTCGGATATGTAATCATCCAGATTGGGCTCTTCTTGGTTTTCCATTCTTCTATTCATACCGCCAATGCTGTAAATTCAGGCTATAACCCTTCTATATATTTTTCTGCAGAGACTGCGGCGATCGCCCCATCGCCCACCGCAGTAGCTATCTGGCGCAGGGGTGTGACCCTGCAGTCCCCGGCTACGAAAATGCCCTTGATTGAGGTTTCCATTTTATCGTTTGCAATTATAAATCCCCTCTCGTCTTTTTCAACATTAGCAAAAGCGGTGTTGGGGATAAGCCCGACGTATATGAAAACCCCGTCAGTTCTTATTTCCGATGTTGCGTTTGTCTTCACATTCCTGACAATTACCTTCTCGACTGTGTTCTTGCCGGCTATTTCTTCTATAACAGAATCCCAGACAAAGCTTATCCTGGGATTCGCAAAAGCATGCTCCTGATTTATCTTTTCTGCGCGAAGCTTATCCCGCCTGTGCACAATATATACCTTCTTTGCCATCTTTGTCAGGAAAATGGCTTCCGTGATTGCAGAATCTCCTCCCCCGATTACCACTACAACCTTGTCCCTGAAAAAAAAACCGTCGCATGTAGCGCAATATGAAACTCCTCTTCCTGTAAACTCAAGTTCCCCCTGTGTTCCCAATTTTTTTGGTGTAGTGCCCGATGCAATTATTACGGTCTTTGTCTCGATGTCCCCAGCTGTTGTTTTCACTATTTTTATATTTGCCCTGTCCTCGATCTCGCTGACCTCGACCATGCTTTTCATTTCAAGCTCGAATTTCTGCGCATGCTCCTCGAACTTCCTTGCAAGGTCTGCCCCGGATATCTCAAGGAATCCCGGATAGTTCTCAACAAGGTCGGTAATAATTATCTGCCCTCCGACACCCGTTCTTTCAATTAACAGCGCTTTTAGCATAGCGCGTTTTACATATACCCCTGCCGTGAGACCCGCAGGTCCACCTCCGATTATAACCACATCATATAACATAATTCTCATCCTTTGTTCTTGGTTTCCTGCATATATGGATGGCGAATTGACTTAATAGCCTTTTCTAAAACAGTGTCAGGTTAAGGCAAGTCTTTCGCACTTACTAAATTAAATTAAGGGTTACTGTATTGCCTTCAAGAACATCTTTTTCACTTACTTCTATTTGCTTTGAGACATTGCCCACGGTCACTGTATATGGACCTGCCGGTTTGGTATCAAACTGAGTCTCTCCCGGGATTGGGCCAAGCGTCGAATATGGAACTGTGAATTCATAAGTTCCATTCGAAGTAGTTGTCTGCGAATAGTTAATGGTTCTTCCGATATTTGTTTTAATGGTATTGGTCAGCGTGACTGTAGTATTCGGCGGCGCATTTCCTGTGATTTTTGCACCTTTTACATATTCGAAAACCTTGACAAGGCCTGAATTTTCCACAGGGATTTTGCCCCCGTATAATAATGTATTATAAACATATTTATACCATTGCTCTTCATTGCCGCCCTGAGTATACGGATTTATAGGGGACTCATGCACAAATCTATAGTTCTTTAAGCCATTACCATCAAAAATGTGGAGCTTTGCTTCCATAGTATCATAATATTTCGAGGAAGGCACAACCTGAGGTCCCTGGTTCGTCTGGATCTGGATGCGATAGCCATAATCTTCGTTCCAGATTCCAAATACATCCATTATGCCATATGCCATATAGGCATTGCTCATAATGTACCGTGCTCCGGGTTTCCCATTGATTCCAAGAGCATTTAAGACAGAGTTTGCTTCCTCTTCGCTTTTAGCAGTTAAAAATGAAGAAGCTCCTGGTACATGCGCAGACCCGCCGCCAATGCCGGCCTGGAACGGGTTTGCATTGGGTATCCTGTGAGCCCAGTATGTAATGATATGCCCGTAATCCCACCAGCTCATAACACCGTATGCAGTTTTAGGATACGGATATGTGCCGTTTTTGGGTTTTTCATAAATGGCAAGATAATCCAACCCCGGGTCTGGAGTGTTATAGCGCATCCAGTTAAGGGCGTCAAGCCACTCGGCAAAGCCTCCGCCTGAAGGGTCGCCCCCACCGTATCTGGAATACGTTGTATAGGTTTCAGAAAAGGCAGGATAGGCAAAGAATAGCAGTAGCATCACTACAAGAATCGGGGAGAGCACCCTGCTGAAGCCGATATTTTCTTTATTAAGTGGCAATTCCCATCCTCCAAACTTCAATATTCTCTCTGAAAGGGCTGCACCCGCGTAACCAACCATAATGGCAATGTTCACGGCAAAATAATATGACCACCTGTTCTGGCCAAACATTGCAAGAAGCATCACGAGGCTCCATACTAAGAAAAGCATATCCTCTGGTCTTTGTTTCCTGACGACTCTATATCCAACAGCCAGCATGACTATTATTATAAACAAAAGTACAAAGTTATCCGTCTGGAACGTCTGGAACATTCCAGTTACTGGGAACTCACCAGCTATCATACCTGGTTTTTCTAAAATAGATAAGGCTTCAGCAACGGTGCTCGAGCCTCCTGTGGGAAATGCAAATATAACACTGGGCGCACCAATGATGGCGGCGTACAGCTGAGGCAGAATAGCTTTCATTGCCAGCATGCCCAGCACAAAGAAGCCTCCAAGAGAAATAGGGTAATAATATGAGGCGTAGCCTCTTTTCTTTATCTCCCTAGAAATGAAACTCAGCGCAATCGGAAGCCCCATTCCAACTATGGGCACAGCTACATGGAACCATGAATAAAAGTATGGCCCAAAACCATATTCTGAATGAACGTATGGTAGAACGGAAATTAATTCCACCAAAAACAAAGGCACTGCTGCTATGGCAAGGTAATCGGTTGATCTGTCGCCCATGTCGTCTATTATATATTGAATCAAAATAAATATTGATATTATCATGGCGAAAAACGGGGCACCTGGCCAGCTAAGCTGATAACTGGCAAGCATCACACCAGCAAATATCGAATACAGCACTGGCTTGTCTTTTAAATGTACTTCAGAAAATTTTATATTTCTTTCCCTGCCTGATTTTATTGCAAGAATAAAGAAAGCGATGGTTGCACTGCTGAAAAGCACCTCAGCTACGTGGTTGTCGGTGAAGCCAAGTGTTGAACGGGAGAAGAACTGACCTGGTAGCACAGCAATCATAAAAGCAGCAAGCAGACCCGTGTTCCTGCTGCCAAGGTGTTTCCCTATGTAATATACAGGGAAAACAACAAGTGCTCCAAGTACAGATGGGAAAAAAGCGCCTATGATATTCACCATCTGCATATTGTAGCTACCCATGCCGGCAATGAGAGAAAGCGTGGCAATTATCTGTGTGAAAAGAGGACCCCAATGTACCGGGGCGCCGTATGGATATACAGTGAATGCATCATAGAAAATCTGGTGGGGAAAATTGTATAGGGTATTTTCCACAAGGCGCATGTGGAATACAGAATCATCGGAAGCAAAAGCTACTACGCCATCCCTGAAAACGCTGTCGTAGGGCATCACAGTCCTTAGATAAAGAGATAGGACAAATACGGCTAGAAGAAGTATGCCGAAGATATAGGTAAAATATGATGGAACTTTTAACTCGCGTTTTATTTCTTCTTTACCTTTAATACTGGATTTTCTTTCATCGCGTCTTTTCTTGTTCTTAGACATATTAAGCCCGTACAGCAGATTCAATCCTGTCAATTCGCACACATGCGAAAGCTTTTTGTCATATTATTGCTGATATTACTTTGAGATACTGCTTGTTTATTATATCCCATCCTAACGCTGGGAGATTATATATTTTTTCACTTCCAAAATGTTTAATGAGTTGCTCTTTTATAGCATCGCTATTCATGGGGGGCACAAAAAATGCTCCTGCATAGCCGCCCATGGATTCTTTTAGCCCTCCTACCTCTGAAACGGTTACTGGTTTTCCGAATGACATGGCAATATGGGCAATACCACTCTGCGAAGCCCTTGTATATGGCAGAACAACGACATTTGCGGCGCTGAAATACACTGGAACCATGTTGTCAGGAACATATTCGCTGATAAGCGTAATTTTCTGCTGATAGATAGATGATTTTACTTGATTAATCAATTCTTCCCGACCCTCCCAGATCTCGCCAACAATAAGCAGCCTGCTTCTTTTAGCAATACTTTCTGGCAGTTGGTCAAATGCACTAATCAGATAAGCTATTCCTTTATATTTACGTATTAAACCGAATGACAAAATCACAAAATCTTCTTTAATCGATAGAAGCTCTTTTGCTTTTTTGTTTTCTATGACTTCACCGTAATGGTCATAAAGGCCGTGAGGGATTACATGAATCCTTTGCGGGTCTATTTTATACCGCTCTGCGACTAAAATTTTATCTGAATTTGAGTGTACGATGTATGCACTGAGATTCCTGCGGAGAATCTTTCCCATTAAACGAGAATATAGTCTTATTGGCAGAATGCTCTCTTCCAGAGGATCTACCACCTCATGAAACTCTATAATTACTTTTAATTTTAGTTGCCAGCTTATTAATTTCAATAATAAATGCATGTGTGCAACTGAAGATGTCCACCACTGGAGGATGATTATATCAGGTTTTTCCGCTTTGAGATATCGATATGCGTTATACCATGTTATCGGATTATTATAATCCATGCCGTCAAATACCCTTACATCTGGTGAGAACTCAAGATTTGAGATTTTTTTGCCGACATGCGCTCGCCCTGGGAACATGAATTCAGGTAGCAGCCTTCTAAAACAAATAACTGATACTGTGCTGGACTTAGATAAGGCATTTGCCAGCCTGATAGTGTAATAACTGATACCGCTTAAAAATCTTTTAGAGGGGCCAACAATACAGATGTTTTTAACATAATGCATGGCCTTTACATTATGTTTATATTAAATTAAATGCATGGATGAAGTAAAAGGCATTTAAAGTGAAAATAGTACAAATCTGTCCCCGTTATTTTCCGGACATTGGAGGCGTGGAAAGGCATGTACAGGAGATTAGCGAAGAGTTGGTGAAAAATGGATTTGTTGTAGAAGTTATTTGTACAGATCCTACCGGTCGCTTAAATAAGAATGAAGTGATTAACGGAGTTAAAGTAACACGGCTTAATTCAATTGCGCCAGGAGACGCATACTATTTTTCTCCACAAATTTATTTTTATTTAAAGGAGCTAGATTGTGATGTGATTCACGCTCACAACTATCATTCATTTACGTCGCTATTTGCAGCACTGGCTAAAAAGAACAGAAGGTTTTATTTTACCCCACACACTTTCGGCTTCACAAAAATCTTCCCCAGAAATATATTTCATATGCTCTACAAACCATTTGGTGCATTTATTTTTTATTCGGCAGATAAAATAATTTCTATATCTAGAATAGAGCAGGAGTGGCTTAAGAAAACTTTTCAGATAGCAGAGGAAAAGCTTTTTTATATCCCTTTGCCAATAGACACAGGTCTTGCAAGGACAAGAAAAGAAAGGAAAAAAAGAGTAAAAATAATATTTATAGGAAGGCTTTCTGAGGAAAAGAATGTTGATGTGCTGATATCGGCATTTGAAATTGTTAAGCATAGACGGCCAGAATGTGAATTATATATCATTGGTGACGGCCCACTTAGAGAATATATGGAAAATTTAAGTAAAGACATAAAAGATATTTATTTTCTCGGTCGTCAGACACACGACAACGTCTTAAAATTTTTAGACGATGCTGATATCTTCGTATTGCCGTCCAAATTCGAAGTATCACCAATATCTATCCTGGAAGCAATGGTCAGATCTGTTCCTGTCATCACAACTCCAGTTGGGGAGTTGCCTCATGTTTTAGAAGATGGTAAGACCTGCTTATTCACGAAAATAAATGACGTGAACGATCTCGCAATGAGAATTCTTGTGCTGGTTGAGGACAAATTTTTCGCAAAGAGAATTGCAGAATCCGGCAGAGACTTCGTTAAAGAGAAACATGATATTAATAAAATAATTGATAGTTACGTAAAACTTTATACCCAATGATCAACTACTTTTATGTGTTAAAACTTCACTCATTACATTAAGATATTGCCGAGTTATTACGTGCCAATCGTATCGCTGCGCCTCTTTTCTTGCATTTTCACCTATTTTCATAAGTAAAGTTCTATCGTCTATGAATTTTATAATCGCTCTGGACAACTCTTCCGAGTTACCGGGTGGCACAGAAAAGCCGGTTACTCCATCTACAATAGTATCCAGCATCCCGCCTGTCTTTGACCCGACCACCGGCTTTCCACATGCCATTGCCTCCAGAACAGCGATCCCGAAGGGTTCTATGATACTGGGCTGAACGTAGAGATCACATTCAGAATAAAATTCAGGCAGCTTATCGCCAGGAATCGCTTCTTTTAAGAATATAACATGCTTACTTAATCCTAATTCTTCAACCATTTTTTTTAGATGTTTTTCTTCAGGTCCTTTCCCTTTAACATATAATTTAACATCCTTATGCTTTTTAACGACTGCAGTCATAGCCTTTATAAGGTACTCTAATCCCTTGTACTGGTGCAACCGCGCGATCGTTAATATTTTGAACTCTCCCTCTTTTAAATAGATGCACTGGGTGACCACCGGTTTAAAAAAGTCCGTATCAACACCTATGTGTATCACCTTCACATCCTTATTGGTTTTTAATTTTTTGATTACAAACTCTTTAGCAGAGCTGCAATGAGCTATGTACGCATCTACATTATTTCTCACAATCCTGTTTATTGTGCAGTCGAGAATTTTTAAAAAGATACCCTTAAGCGTGAAACTGCTCAAGGAATATGTTCTATCGGTCGATAACGTCAACGGCGTATTCGTTATCCTCGCTGCAAGGTATGCTAGATGGCACATGACAGGGTAATCTTCTCGCAACATTACAACATCGTATTTACCTCGAAGAACATGAAGAAAAACCGAAGGAGCTATTGGGTTCTCATAGAAATCGATAGAAGCAAGATATTTTACCTTAAAATTGTACTCTTCCTTATATTTTTTTTTAATCACCATTTTCTCACGTGGGGCATTGCTTGTGGATGTTAAAATGGTTACATCATGATCGAATTCGGTGAGCTTTTGAGCTAAGCCGTGTTCACTTCCTTTTACAAATGGGGTAAAGTAAGGTGAAATGATGCAGATTTTCATATCTATTCGGTTAAGTGGTATTATGATTAGTTATGCAAAGGTGACCTTAGAGAGTTTATAAGTGCTATTATTGCTTTTTTATTTTCATGTTTATTAATATAATACCTCATTAACTTAGAATATAACCGTAATTTTTTGAGTTTAATTTTACCTTTCAATTCGTTTTTAAGCCCAGGTTTTTTATTCAGCCAATATTCCATTATTTGAAAAGATTCATTAACATACGCTTCAACATTTTTACCTACGTTTCCAGTATGAATTCTATATTTTGCCAGAGGCTGCTCAATGAAATCAACGGGATGATTTTCAGCTATCCTCAGCCACAAATCATATTCCTCATTTATTTCGTATATTGGGTTGAATATACCAACTCTATAAAGTATGTTCTTCCTGACCATTACAGTCAATAAGGGGATAAAATTATCAAGAAATAACTCATTGAAAACATTTCCTTTAAAAGGTCTTAAAATATTAAAGCAAGTTTTCTGTCTTAAACCTTTCTTATCGGTTATGTAACTATCGGAATAAACCAATCCCAACTTTCTGTTCGAATCCAGAAGTCTAACCAGTTTCTCTAAATTTTCTGGCAGCCAGACGTCATCACAGTCAAGAAAAGCAATATATTCACCTTTTGCCTTTTCGATGGCTAAGTTACGTGCAGCTCCCAATGGCAAGAAATCCTCTCCCCTGAAGTATCTAAGAGGCTTTCCATAGCTTAGTGCAATATCTGCACTATTGTCAATTGATTTATTATCCCAAAAAATAATTTCGTAATCCCTGAAAGTCTGCTGGTAAATACTATCCAGTGCCTCACGAAGATACTTGCTGCAGTTGTGGCAGTTCATAATTACACTTACTTTAGGATCTGTGGATGCAGTCATAAATTACAACATTCGATGAGCTGATCACATATATAATCAATATCTGAAACTTCAAGATCAGCGTGGAGGGGAAGGGTTAATAATCTTGGGGATATCTCATCTGTGACAGGAAGAGAGACTTCTCTACTCGCTTTATAAAAACTCAAAGTATGATTTGGTTGATAATGAACTCCAGTCTCAATAGCTCGCTCAAGCATTTTTTTTCTAATTTTTTCACGATTTCCGAATTTTAATTTTATAACGAAGATATGAGGAACAATCGAACTCAAGTCTTGCTTTAGTAATTCTATCGAATCCACGGAGCCCAGGTTTTTATGGTACCGTTTTGCAAGCAGCCTTCGCCGGGTAGCAAATTCCGGAAGTCTTTTAAACTGCTCAATCCCAATGGCTGCCATGATATTACTCATATGGTAGCGCCATCCCTGCCGGCTAACATCAAAATCCCAGCTTCTCTCGCCTTTATACCTCTTTTCCGTATCCTTATTGACACCCAGAAGCCTTGCATCGCGGACCTTTTGAAGGACTGTCTCATCGTCTGTAACGATCGCACCGCCTTCCCCACAGGTGATGTTCTTGATACCGTCAAAGCTGAAGCATGGTATGTCTCCGAAGCTCCCTACTTTCTTTCCCTTGTAGCAGCCGCCGAAGGCATGGCAAGCATCCTCAACGACACGCAGTCCGCTTTCTTTTGCGAATTCATATATCTCATCCAGAGCACCCATACCTCCGGCATAATGTACCGGCATTACAGCCTTAGTTCTTTCTGTCAGGCGCTTCCTAGCATCATTCACGTCCAGCGTGAGCGTATCCGGATCTACCTCGCAAGGAACAGGTGTTGCGCCCGTGGCTGATATTGCCTGGAATGATGCCACATAGGTGAGGGACTGCACCAGCACCTCATCACCGGGACCAATACCGAGAGCTTGAAGCGCCAGATGCAGGGCAGCAGTACCAGTGTTCACGCACACAGTCGGTCGCCCCAGGAAATCATGCAGCACGTTCTCGAATTCCTGCACCTCTTTTCCCATGCCCAGATACTCCCGGTCAAGCACACCCATCACGGCTTTTTTCTCAGCTTCGCCTATTACGGATTTTGATAAGCGAATGACCTTGTCCATCATTCCCACACTTTCCATCGTGCTTTTCCTGTCTGCCACAGTTCTTCCAATACGTTCTTATCCCGCACGGTATCCATGCACTGCCAGAACCCATCATTCAGAAATGCTTTTAGCTCCCCTGACCGCGCTGCGCGTTCCAGCGGTTCCTCCTCCAGGACTGTGGCATCTCCCTCTATCAGGTCAAGGAACTCGGGCTCCAGCACGAAAAAGCCACCGTTGATCCAGCCCTGTGCAGTCTGCGGCTTTTCCTTGAAGGACTGCACGCTCTGGTCTTTGGAAATGACAAGTTCCCCGAACCGGGCTGCCGGGTGCACAGCCGTGATGGTTGCTATCTTACCGTGTTTCCTGTGGAATTCGACCAATTTTGTGATGTCAATATTTGCCACCCCGTCACCGTATGTGAGCATAAAGGTCTCATCCCCGATGTATTCCTGAAGGCGCTTTACACGCCCTCCGGTCATTGAACTTGAGCCCGTGTCCACAAGGGTGACTTTCCAGTCCACGGTCTTTTTCCGATGATAATTTGCATTCCCATTGGAAAGGTCGATAGTGAAGTCAGACTTTAGCGAATAGTAATTCAGGAAATAGTCCTTGATCACTTCACCCTTGTAGCCAAGAGCCACCATGAAATCCTTGTATCCGTAATGCGCATAGATGTTCATGATGTGCCACAGTATCGGCTGCCCTCCAATCTCCACCATAGGCTTTGGCACAAGATCTGTGTACTCTGATAGACGGGTGCCCAATCCACCTGCGAGGATTATTGTTTTCATGTATTATCCTTCTCCCAGTCATAACCAATATAATTTTCGAAAGCATCCCGTCGATCGACTTCATCCGGGTCATGTGGTATGTTCGATACGTTCAAGAGCATATTTAATCCCTTCCCCAGCCCTTTGAACCCCATCCAGATCATCGGTGGGACGGTCAAACGCTGGTAATTGCTGCGGGAAAGAATTATTTCAGAGATATTTCCGCATGTCGAAGAGTCCTGCCTATCATCATATAGGACAAATTTTATCTCACCGACCGGAACTATCAGATTGAGCATCATTTTTCGGTGGCGCTTCCATGCCTTTACCGCACCTTTATTGACAGTAGAAAAATATGCCTCGCCGAATCCTGCAAATGAAGGGTCTGTGACCTTTATCGCATGCAGGACATCGCCATTTTCACCGGGGATGATCTTGAGAGGAGTTAGAAACACACCTTCAATCATTGCCGCTCACCCAAATCAATTTCCTGTCTTTTGCCATCTTGACATATTCCTCAATCTGGTCACAGGTCATGTTGAAAACATCCTCTTTTTGCTCATAATACGTTTTATACCAGTCAACAGTGAACTTAACAGTCTCCTGAAAATTCATGTTCGCTTTCCAGCCCAGCATATGCAGTGCCTTGTCGCAGCACAGCTTCAGGAGAGTGGCTTCTTTTTCGTCCCTGCCCGGCTGGAGCACATCCACTCCTCCCTGCCAGCTTTCTTGCATCTGCGCTATCAGCTCACCGACCGTATAATTCTGGTCTGCCGGGGGTCCGAAATTGAATGGTTCTCCGTTCAGTCCCGGATCTTCAGAGAGCTTCTGTCCCACACGAAGATAGCCACTGAGGGGTTCAAGCACATGCTGCCAGGGTCGTGTCGCATTGAGGTTTCGGACTTTGACAGGCTCTCCCTGCGACCATGCCCTCATGCAGTCAGGCACGATGCGGTGCATGGCCCAATCGCCCCCTCCGATGACGTTGCCTGCCCTGACGGATGCCACTTTTACCTTGCTTTCCGGCCTGTTGAAAAAGGAATTGGCATATGTCCTGACCACGAGCTCAGCCGCACCTTTTGATGCGCTGTAAGGGTCTTTTCCCCCAAGGGAATCGGTTTCCCTGTATCCCCATATCCATTCCACATTGTCATAGCATTTGTCACTGGTTATCATCACCGCACAGCAGGGATGATCTAATTGTCTAAGCGCTTCCAGAATATTCATTGTCCCGATGACATTGGTCTCGATTGTAAGAGCTGGATTGCTATAAGATAGACGAACTAACGGTTGGGCTGCCAGATGGAAAACAAAATCCGGCTTAACTTCTTCTATAATCTGTCTAACATCTTGTAGAGTCCGGATATCTTTTTCGTAGTAGGTGATTTTATCTTTTAGTCCGGCAGCGGTGAAATGGGATGGTGTGGTAGGGATCCCATTGGACAGGCCATAGACATCGGCTCCAAGCATTGAAACCCATATGCTAAGCCATGAGCCTTTGAAGCCTGTGTTTCCTGTGATAAGGACTTTTTTGTTGCTGTAAATATCGCCGAAGAGAGAGAGATTTTTTGTCTGCATAATTTTAATATATAAAATATCTTAACTCATTTAAACTTTAGTATTGAGCAAACCCCAATGCATCCTGGAGGAAATGAAGCAACTTTAAATCAGATACATCCAATCCAGTATGGTTTTGTTTTCTTGATTTCAATATCATTCCAATATTCACGGCTCATCATACAATCCAGCTCCTTAATCGTCATATTTTACAACATTGCGAAAAATTTCTATAATTTTGGAGTCCCAATTCTCTGGAACATCACACGGCCAATTTATTATATCCTGGCAAGCTTTTTCCGCGATCCTGCAGCTTCCAAGAGAATAACCCAGACTTTCTGGTCCATCAGGACAGCATATAATAGGTTCTCTGAACCAAGTCCATTTCGTATCAATATACCTTGACATTTTCTTCAATAATCTCTCCGAATCCGGATGTTGGAATACAAACCTTAACGGGACGATATCAAGACTGGAATTGGAGTAAGCTTCCGGTAAATGTCCTTTAATATCTGATTGTTCGGCGAA
Organism: Candidatus Methanoperedens sp.; assembly: GCA_027460525.1. NCBI lineage: Archaea > Methanobacteriati > Methanobacteriota > Methanomicrobia > Methanosarcinales > Candidatus Methanoperedentaceae > Candidatus Methanoperedens > Candidatus Methanoperedens sp. The sequence goes on along the minus strand of JAPZAS010000012.1, from coordinate 58,202 downwards.
ACATAAATATTGCTTCAGTAAATCTTTTCTTCGCTTCTTCTCTTTTGCCCAGCGATCAATTTCAAAAAGCCCAAGTTGTGCCAGGAATGGTGGTATCTTGGATGGATAAGGATAACCTGTGCCTGGAGATGGCACTTTTTTATAATCATCTTCAAGAAAAGTGAACTTCTGTTTCCTATATCGTATCATGGTTTTAACTTGATTTATAAAAACTGTACGGGGATATTTTTCTGGTGTGTAATTATCCCGCTCAAACAGAAATTGGTCATAGAGGCGTTCTTGATGTGCTCTTTCCAGATGAGGCATGTCAGCGGAAATCTTCATGGCTTTTTCAAATAATGATCTATTTTTTGTATATAGGAAACCGCCAATTATTGTATTTAAAGGTTTACTATGATCTGTAGAAAATACTGCTGCGTCTCCCCAGTTGCCAACTTTTATGCCATCTATAGAAGAATCAAGCGTAATCGCGCAGTCTTCTATCAAAAAGAGCTTTTTTTTCTTACAGAGCTCAGCGATCTCACCAATATTGCAGGGGATCCCAAAAGAGTGCTGGGCGACAACTACTTTTGTGCGGGATGTAATCTTCTTTTCAATGTCTTCGGAACCAGAACCAAAGGTCTGGATATCAATGTCTGAAAAAATCGGGGTGGCACCGACACGCCAAACAGCATTCGGCATCACAGAGCAAGTGAACCCAGGAAGGATAACTTCATCTCCTGGCCCAACATTCATAACTTTGAGCAGTGTAAAAAAAGCCATTCTGCACGCTGCAAAACTAATACCGTATCCCTGGCCGATAAGATCAGTCATCCGGCGCTCATAGGTTCGAACGATGCCACCGGTGTCACTAGAATTCAATGTCTTTTTTAACTCCAACAATTGCTGCCCATTCAGATGAGAATGCCCCTTAACAAATCCTATCTGGTAGGGTAACGTTAAGAGCTTCAAAAATTCTGGTATCTTCGTTGCGTAGTTCAGTATTCTGGTTTGCATTTTATATCCTTCTCTATCCCCAGGAAAGGCAATAAGGTATCCTCATTCACAGGTTCAAAGAAAAGATCACGCACTTTTCTGCCCATTTCTTTGTATATAATTTTTTCATTCGGAGATATATTTAGATACTTATCAATAGCTTTAACCAATTCGGGAACTGAGAAGCACTCAGTCACAATATCCATATTTAGGTCGGAAAGTATATTATTATTAAGTACCGTTTGTCTTCCAAGAAAAATAACTGGTATCCCTTTTGCTGCCGCTTCTACCATGGAGCTTGAGTTTGATGATATCACCACAGATGCCCTATTCAAAGCATCCGGCAGAGCACCGTTAAAAATCTCAAATCTGTCCGGCCACTCTCCTTCTCCAAAAGCACGCCTCAATTCTTCGGGAGTATAATCCGGATGTCCTTTGATCATTATCTCATCACTTGTTTGTTCCAGTACTTCCTTTAATGTTACCAATAATTCAACAGCTTCATCGATGATACCTGGCAAGAGCACTAAGATTTTTTGTGATTTTTGATCTAAACTTTGATTCGATATACTTTCATCACTAAAAATATGCGAATATCTCAGTGCAGCGGCAGATTTGCAGGGAATGTCCTTAGTAAATGATTGAGCGATCTGACATCGATATTTGCTTGTTTCAAGTAAAAGATCCGGAACAATATGCGCATCCACTTCTGATTGGGACGGGAACACGCTGATAAAATTATGACTCGCGACAAATATCTGTGCTCCGATAATTTTTGCTTTTGGGAACACCTTGCGAGCACCGATAATTAATGCCTTATCAATAACATGGTTTTCATACCAATCAATGATTATTTTAGGACTTAATTCTGATTTTCCCAGCCGTAAAAACAGATGGTAAATTAAAACAGCTTCCATGCCACAGGTAATCGAGTTTTGTTTTTTTTCTTCCTTTAATATGTCGTAAATATTAAAATTATGAAATAAAACTGGTTTAATCTCCTGCCTTATAACTTTTAACGGATAAATGAGAGCACATAGATAATCTGAAAAATGCAGGAAGTCTTCTTGCACAATAAAACGAGTGTTGCTTTTTCGCATCTTTCTATAAATTGAAAAATAGTTGTACCCGAAACCTGAAAGTACTGGATGAACAATAGTTATCATTCCTTTTTCTGATAAATATTCGTGGAGATGAGGAAAATAACGGTCTTTAAAGGCTCCATCATCTGATAAGCAGTAATCATGAAGAAAGGTGCTCACAATTACAGAGGGATTCTCATTATGTTTGTTTGAATAATATTTTTTCCTTGTGGTGTAAGCTGTTACCCAACGCAATAACAGAACAACAAAAAAATTTCCCCATCTGAGAAAAAAAAATGAATTGGATATAAAAGACTTAAGTCTTGCATAATTATACTGGATAATTTTTATTTCAATGTTTTTATTGGAGGACCATTTCCGGATCGCTTCCGCCAATCCTACGGATTCAACAATTATTAACCCGGGTCGTTTATCCTTGTCTGTCCATAATCTTTCCAGTATCTCCAGATAGCAGCAATACTGAAATATACTGCTGATGTAAGGATTCCTGGAAGAAATGGACCCAAACCACCATTCAAGATTATTTCCATACTGTTCATTCAGGTTATCAATCCACCGAACGTATTCATGCCTTAAATCCCTGGCAACTTGATCATGAAGTCTTGTGATATCGACATACCTGAAACTACTTCCTAATTCTTTTTCCAAGCAATGTTTTTTCGAGAAATTTTGACCCAAATATACCCATGGAGTCAAGTTATCTTTAGGAAACATGTGTTTTAATGTTGAAGTATCTTTATGAGGAAATATCAACACCAAACGATCTTTTTGCATATATTCCATTATCTTTGCCACATTATAATCTATCTTTAATACTTCCTATTATATTACAAGGTGCACTATCTAATCCATCAATCTGCCATGGGAGTACAATCATCATCTCGATACTTTCGCCCGATAGTATATCAATATTCATATCCTCAATCAACAACAAAGGTTTTCCAAGTCCCTTTTGTTCGATGAATGCTGCTCTGTGGGCTTCCCGCCCTTCATTCCTGTGCTGGAATGAAGATATTGAAATGCTATCTATACCGATGCATCGAACCCCTGGATAATATTTCCTAATCCATACAATCGTCTCCGGTGAAATGCCTGGGTTGTGAGTCCGATATTTTTCTTCCCCTCTGAACCGCCCGAACCCTGTACGCAAAAGCAGGCAATCCCCTATTCGAAGCTTTTGTGAAGCATGCCTCAGATCATCCGGATTTATCAGAGTTGCGCTGTCCTTCGGGCAATCGATGATCACCGGATTTTTGAATATGAGTTCATCCAACGAGTACTGTGATATGGTTTTTCCATTGTCAATAAAATGGTTCGGAGCATCGACATGCGTGCCCGTATGATTGTGAACCGAGATCATATAACTATTGCTTATATAACCCTTTGCGATCCGGCTTTGAGGTTTTATACAGGGTTCAGGAGTATCCCCGTACAAAGGCATGCCAGCTTTGATTGGATATGAAAGCATTTTATATTCTGGCGTTGAGTTCATAAAAATCATGGAATTTTGGGACGGCAAGTTTCAGCAATGGATTGTTTGTTAATGTATTTATCCTTGCCATGAACGGCACACCGACCTTGCACGCTTCATTGTAATCCGTTATTGTATCCCCTATAAAAATAGCATCTTTCCTTTCGATATTCTCTCTTTTTAGAATTCCATATATTATTTCCGATTTCGTGGCTGGACTTCCATAAATCCCTTTGAAATATTTGGAAATCCCCCTTGCACTCATAATGGATTGTAATTCATCTTCAGGTGTTCCTGAAGCCACAAATAATTTCATTATTCTGGATTTCTCATGAATGAATTCAAGCGCTCCGGGAACATAGGAACATTTTTTAACCGCTTCCACAACAAGGCTTGAGAATTTTTTGCCAAGCTCCATGCAGGTCTTCTCATCAAGAGGCTTCTTCAGTATCTGGCTATAAATATGCTTGAATTTCTTATACCTTGAGACGCCGCCGTTTTGCTGATGATATTCAACTATTTCATCCACTTCATCGGGATACATCTTAAATAATTCCCTGAATGCTTGCGTCTTTATATCAAAGGATTCTATGATAACTCCGTCAAAATCAAATATTATTGCACTGACCACTTTCATTCATTCCACATTAACAGACCGCTGACCTCTTTATATTTTTTGTTGTTTCTTTGTATGTTTCCTCAGTGCATTGCAATTATTTAAAAAATTCATCTACATATACTTTGCTTAAATGTTCAAACATTTCATTACCCCGTTTATCAAATTTTTCCGCTATTTGTATATCGGGATAGTATTCCTCTGGAAGTTTAATATATAGCGAGAATGTTCTAAACAACCCTTTTATCTCATCGTTTGTAATTTGTGGCATTTTTAGTATTGAGTTTTGAAAAACTGATCCCATAAGTAAATCTGGCTTAACATACCCCTTTTCTATACAATACTGCCTTAACTCTGATCCGCGATATGGCGTATATATAAATAGGCTTGAACTATCCGCATTAATAATCCTATTTAAATTTATTGTATCAAATATCTGTTCGCGTGTTTCGTCTGGAAATCCAATCATGCTATTAACACTAAGTGGTATTTTCGAGTGTTTAAAAACATCCAGAGATTCTATTATTTGTTGATTAGAAATATTACGTTTTAACATCTTTTTTCGTAATTGTTCATTTCCACTTTCTAACCCAACAGAAATACGATTACAATTAATAGTTTCTAGTTTCTTGATTCTTTCTTTTGTTATTGATTCTGGTCGAGTTTGCAACCAAAATGGTAATTTAATTTCACTATACAATTCAACAAAGTTTTCAAACTCATTATCTGGCATAGATAAAAATGATTCTGAAGTAAAATATACGAAATCTAAACCATATTGTTTGCGATAATGTTGGATTTCTTTTATAATTTGCTCAACACTTTTTCTCCTATAATAATTACCCAGATTTGAATATAGTTTTCTTAGAGTTGATGCACTACAATAAGTACAGGTATAAGGACAACCGCGACTTGATTCGATAGGAAGCATTTTATATATTTTACCCTGCATTGGACGATACATACGCCTTTTATCATATATTGAAAAATCAAGGAACGGCAAATCCTTTAATGGCATAAGATCTCTGCGTGGATTTTTGACTGCAACGCCATCTTTTTTAAACCAAATGTTTTTAACCTTATAGTAATCTTCACCATTTTGCATTTTTTGACACAATTCTACTAACGCTTCTTCACCTTCACCAATGCATATCATATCCACATCATCTTGAGCTAAAACTTCCTCTGGTGAAAAAATAGTATGAACTCCCCCAACAATGGTAGGAATATTAAAGTTGCTTTTAATACTTTTTAATAGCGATAAACCTAAAAGATATGTTTCTTCGACGGCTGATAATCCTACTAAATTTGGCTTATACTCTTCAACTAATTTTATTAGATCTTCATGTATATCGGAATCATTTATTTTAATACCATATGATGACAAATCAAATTTTCTAACTTGTAAGTTATTTACTCGTATATCATATACACTTTCATCTTCAGTGCGATAAAATGTGGTATCAAAAAGTTTTACATCAAAACCATGTTGTTTTAATGCTGCAGATAATATTGAAACATTTATCGAAATAAGGTTTTCCATCATTTTATTTGCATAAATTAAAAGAACTTTAAACTTGGAAGATTCATTAGTGTTTGGTTTGTCTTTTAGATTTTTAGTATGCATAATTCCTCAAATTTTATATTTTAGTTTTGCAATTAGATTCAATATATATCCCATATCAAATTAAACCTTCGATATGAACCTGACGGTTTTCATTTTCCCCTTTTCAACCTAAAATCGATCATTGACACTTTCATTCATCCCGCATTAACAGGCCGCTGACCTCTTTATATCTATGTTGTTTCCTGTATGTTTCCTCAATGCATTGTAATAGCCCCTGACCGATATCGAGATAATACTTACTGACATATTTTTTCGCAATTTTCGGGCTGAAAGAGTAGGGTGTTATTTCATAGTGCAGATTTGATTTAGCTGGAAGGTATTCTATTTCCAATCGATTCCCGAGCATTTCATTGATCATTGTCAGGAGATTTCTAATTTTCATCTGCTGATAGCCTGTGAGTATTACATATTCATTTTCAAACTCCTTTGAAAGAATATCAACGCTGCATCTTGCTGCATCCTCGACATGTATATATTCTCTTAATTCCTCGCCGTCTCCGTAGCGCGTAATCTTGCCTTCAGCGATTGCCTGGTTCAATATCCTGTGGATAAAGTTATTTTCATCCGCTCTCGGACCGTACAGTGAACCGTATCTGAGGATAGTATAAGGCAGCCCGTAATCCTCGTGATAGTTTTCTGTTATTAATTCACAAGCCTGTTTACTGCTCCTGTAAAATGAGCCTTCTTTACTATAGACATACAGACTGCTTGCAAAGACAAACCTTTTGATATTGTATTCCCTGCAGGCGTCCAGAATGATTGTGTTGCCCAGTATATTGGTTTCAACAGTCTTGACAGGATTTTCTTTAGCTTTTTCAAGGTCTGCTATACCCGCGAAATTATACACAACATCGCTGCCCTTTACAGCCATTTTTACTTCTTCTCTGTCAAGGATATCCCCAACTATCATTTTCTGTTCTTTTTGCAGGTAGAGAGATGATGTTATGTCAAAAATAGCCACCTTGTATCCCTCCTTCAGCAATGCATCCGCAAGATGACTTCCAAGAAAACCTGACCCGCCAAAGACTACTGCTTTCATATCCCTTTCTCCTTCAATGCGTCGATCAGGTTTTTCACTGTTTCCAATTCCATTTGTTTGCGCGTTTCTATTGCCGATGAACCCATATGACATGTCAAAATAACATTATTGAAATCTGTCAAATCACCCTTATAGGGTTCCTTTTCAAAAGTATCGATAGCGGCACCTTCTATAGATTCATTTTTTAAAGCAATCAATAGGGCTTCTTCATCTATCAGGCCACCACGTGAAGTATTGATTATTACACCGTCCTTTTTCATTAAAGATAGTTCCTTTTTCCCGATCATGTGATACGTCTTATCAGATAGTGGCACATGAAGGGATATTATGTCACTTTTGGACATGACGATATCCAATGATGCCAGAGTAATATTGTGTGATGAGACAAATTCGTTGTCAGGATAAGGATCATACGCATATATTTTCATATTGAATGGCTGGATGAGTTTTACCAATTTTTTTCCTATCCTTCCAAGGCCGATAATACCCAGTGTTTTTCCTGAAAGAAGCCTGCCCATCAACGGTGACCAGTTATTGTTCTTGATATTTCTATCGGCTTCACTCACCCGCCTGTATAGATTCAATATCAACGCAAGAGTAAGTTCAGCTACGGCCTGGGACGGCGCATCAGGTGTATTTCGTACTGTTATTCCCAATTTTTCTGTAGCCTTCATATCAATATTATCCATCCCGACACCGTACCTGGATATGACCTTTAAAATAGGAGCATTTTCGAGCAATTCAGATGTAATCTTTTCGGTCCCTGCGATCAGACCCACAGCATCCTTGATAAGCCTAACAAATTCCCCGAACTCAAGCTTCCTGCCATATGGGTTAAGGACAGGTTCAAATCCAGCGGCTTCGATAGTTTTTATGGATTCTCTGTTGATCTTTCCAAATGAGTCACTTGAAATTAAGATTTTCATATATTCCCCATTATAATATACACATTTATATCACTTACGTATTTAGGTATGCCATATAATGAAATCTTGGGTATTTTTAAGGACTTTGGGATTAGCTAATGCATATTCCCCCTGGCCTCTAAGAGCATTGACAGTATATTGAGCTACTTTCGTTTTCATATCTTGAATTGATGTGTTTGAATAAAAACTGATATGCGGGGTTAAAAGTACATTATCCATTCTCAGGAATGGGTGATTATTTGAAATAGGTTCTTTTTCGGTAACATCCAGTGCAGCCCCTGCGATATAATTGTTTTCCAATGCTTCAATAAGTGCGGTTTCATTCACGATTGCCCCCCGAGCGGTATTTACTAAATATGCTGTCGGCTTCATCTGGGCCAAAACCGTTTTATCAATCATCCCTCTTGTTTCATCTGTCAATGGAGCATGCAAGGTGACTATGTCAGATTTCCTTACCAACTCTTCAAGCGAAACCTTACAAACACCATGAGCGGCAAATATTTCAGGCGGTATATAAGGATCGAATGCAATGACCTTGAACCCAAAACTCATAGCCCGTTTGGCTATCTCTTTTCCTGCCTTGCCAAAGCCAATTATGCCAATTATCTGTTTTGTCGGTCTTTCGACATTCTTCATGTAGCTCAACATATTACCATAGTTCATCCCGCTTTTACCACGATTTGATTTTATTAAATTGTTCATACTGACGATCTGTCTTGCCAAAGCCAATATCAATCCCATTGTATGATCTGCTACTTCCTGGAAACAAAAATAAGGCGTATGAACAATTTTGATCCCAAGGTCTGTGGCAGCTTCAATATCTATATTATCCAGACCAACCCCATAACGACCCACAACCCTGCATTTTGGCATTGATTGCAATACATCTTTATTGATCGGGGCATATTGACATATGATCGCATCTGCATCATGGGCTGCCCGTACAACTTCTTCAGGTGTTTTACACTGAAGAATGTTTAAAATATGTCCGGCTCCTTCGATGACTTTTTTTTCAGGATCAAAGAAACCGTGGTCGCAGTCGGTAATACTAATTTTCATTTACAAGTATCTCCTGGAAAATTGATACATGATTCTATAGTAATTTCCTCACATAATTAATGTATGTTCTCGCAGCGGTCTCGCTGTCCGGGTCTGGAAGGATTTCAGCCGACAAATAACCCTTGTACTTTATATCGCGAAGTGCTTTTATAATGTTGCAAAAGTCGGTATGGCCTTTTCCTGGGGCTAAGCGGTTGCTATCTACTAAATGTATATGGCTCAGTTTATTCCCTGCTGCTTTTAAGCTTTTTGTGAATGATGTCTCTTCTATATTCATATGAAAAGTATCTGCGAGCAACTTGACATTATTATCGTTCAGGTCACACAAAAAGGACAGCCCTTCTTCAATTGTATTAATGAAGTTCGTTTCATACCGGTTGATTGGCTCAACGGTAAGGGTTACACCAAGCTCATTTGCGAACTTGATGCATTCGAGCATAGCGCTTAATGAGCTCTCGTATTCAATCCTCCTGGCTTCATCCGAACTGAACCTCCCCCTTATTCCACCAATCACCACCTGGGCGCCCAAGTATTGCGCCAGATTGATATGATCCTTTAGCCTATTTATTGTTCTAAATCTGATACCCGGATCTGGATTTGCCAGACTCAGGCCGTCCTTGATGTAAGCCTGCCCAGTACCCAGAGCCACCACTTCCAATCCATTTGAGTGCACCGACTGTATGAGTTTATCTTTTTCAATTTGTAGTGGATCCCGGATATTGAGTTCCACACCATCGTAACCAAGTTCTGCTGCCTTTTTAATACCTTTTTCCATATCACCAGCGAAAAGAAGTGGAGCAAAAGTGGTTTTTTCAGGTGTCAGAACCAAGCTCAATTTCATAGAATTGCCTTGTATTATTTCATGGAATAAGTAGCGCTTTGATTGCTTTTTTATTTTCGACAGCATCAAAAGCTTTCTCCCAATTTGCAAGAGGTTCGCGGTGAGTGATAATGGCGCCAATATTTATTTTTCCCTGCCCGATCATGCTGATAGCCCTATTCCAACTTGTGTAGCTTGTGGAAAAATTGAAAAGGACATCACATGCCTTGAAGATGGCTGTATCCCAGAGGACTTCTATCTTTTTCTTGCCGGTCATTCCTATCACTGTAATCCTGCCTTTTTTTCGGACGATATTAACTGCCATATTAATTGCCGGCTCGGCCCCGCTCGCTTCCACGACAAGATCCGCTCCATTGTTATCGGTTAATTCGAGGATCCTGCTTAACGGATCTTCCTCTGCGAGATTGATCACATAATCTATCCCAACATCCTTAGCGATTTTGAGGCGCAAGTTTTCATCTTCAGGAGTTCCCACAATGGCAACTTCCCTTGCACCCTGAGCTTTGGCGGCCATGGCGGCGAGAAGGCCTATCGGGCCTGGACCCAGGACCACGACGAAATCCTGCGGTTCAATCTTCCCCCGCTCCAGTACATCATGGACAACATTGGCTGTGGGTTCAACTACAGCAGCATTTTCATAAGAGATATTATCGGGTATTCTGTGCAACAATCTCTCAGGCATCTTGATATATTCTGCAAAAGCACCATCAATCCCCCAGCCGATGGATCTCTTGGATGAACATATCTGTATGTTCCCGGTTCTGCAATAATAACATTTACCGCATGCTAGCGTGTGCGGCTCGGCAACAACCCGGTCATTTATCCGGTAATCTTTGACATCGGAACCTATCTCAATAATATTTCCGGAAAATTCATGCCCAAGGATTACCGGTGGCCAGTATGGAAATTCATCATTTTTTACATGTATATCAGTCCCGCAGATGCCGGCTGCCTGGACTTTTATCAATACCTCGTTCACACCAATCCTTGGGATTTCAACATCTATGAGATCGATGTTACCAGTTCCTTTCTTGGTTTTTACAAGAGCTAACATTTATTTGTACCTGTATTATTCATATATATTTTTCTACCAGTGGGTCATTCTTCATCAATTTTTCCACCTTCATCAAATCCTGGGGAGTATCAACACTAAAAGTCTCGGAGGGTACCTCTACAGCTTTTATCTGATATCCATTTTCTAGAACACGGAGCATATCAACCGATTCAGCTTTTTCAAGTGGTGTTTGGGGTAAATGGTTATAGGTGACCAAAAAATCCTTCCTAAAAGGCATTATGCAGACCTGCTTTAACATAGGAATTTTTCTACCCATTCGAACCATAGTAGGAATCGGCTCACGTGACATAAACATAATGAAACTCTTCTGGTTGCAGACCACTTTTATTTGATTGCGATCATTGAACGTATCAATATCATGAATCTTTACTATTGGATTGCTGCACAAAATAGAATCATCTTCAATAAGCGGCTTTACGCTCATATCAATAATATCGGGATATAGCATGGGTTCATCTCCCTGTATATTTACAACAATGTCTGCTTCAATATTTTCCATTGCTTCAGCAATCCTGTCAGTGCACCTGTCATGAAGGGGTGAAGTCATTATTGCTTCGCCGCCAAAACCCTCCACAATTTCCATGATTTCTTTATCTGGGGTGGCTACGAATAACCCATTTAGTTTCTGGCTCATTTCAGACCTTTTATAAACATGCTCCACCATGGGAATACCGAGTATCTTTTCCAGGGGTTTGCCGGGAAATCTTGAAGAACCCATCCTAGCTGGTATCATACCAATGACTTTCATTTCATTTCCTCCTCTATATTTTTATTTTTCTCCAAATTTTATTATAAGATAATCAACATCATGGCATGAACATACCGCCATTCACAGGTATATTGGCCCCTGTTATATAACTGGCTTCCTCAGAAGCCAAAAATGCCACAACACTTGCTACTTCGCCGGGCTGTCCCATTCTTCCAAGGGGTATGGAATCAATCAAATTTTGCTTCACATTTTCAGGATAGTCCACCGCCATATCTGTCTCAATAAGTCCAGGCGATACGCAATTCACGAGAATCCCGAAAGGTGCTCCGATTTTAGCGAGGGTTTTCGTCAAGCAAATAATACCCGCTTTGGATGCCGAATAGTGGGCACCAATGAAAATCCCGCCGGTTTGCCCTGCCTGGGAAGCGATGCTTATGATCCGCCCTTTGCGCTGTTCCTTCATGTGCTTCAAAACCATCTGTGAACAAAAGAAAGTCCCTTTCAGATTTATGTCCATCATATGATCCCAACTCTCTTCATCAATATCCTCTATGGGCTTAATTTCAGATATTCCTGCATTATTAACTAGAACATCAATATGATCAAACTTATTTAATACCGTCTCTATCATATCTTTCACCTGACGTTTGTCTGATATATCTGCCCTGACGCAATATGTATCAACACCGATTTTGTCGATTTTTTTCTGCGTTTCGACCGCCAGCTCATTATTTCTAAAATAATTGATCGCTATCTTATATCCACGTTTGGCAAGTGCGATCGCACATTCCCGCCCTATTCCTCTTGATCCACCCGTAATTAATGCAACTTTACTTTTTGATGGGGGATATATCATCGATTTACCTCATTTTAATTTAAATGCCATTTCTTATGAAAATAACAGAATTATGTTGACTTATATTTTTTTGCAAATCCATTTATTCGCAATGATCCTAAACACGGTTTAAATGTATAAATACTTATATCTTTATCATTTCATTAGATTGCGATTTGCTGAGAAATATGACAATCCAAGCTAATTTCTCCGAAAAAATCAAAAGGAAAAATTATGACCTTTTGAATGTGAGTATTATCTGTAAAAAAGGAAACTTGTATTTTCGTAAGTTTTGTAATATGTAAGAAGATTCGATGCATTAAATTCAAAGCATTCTGACCTCTTGATCGTATGATATTCTCCCGAATCCGCATCTTTATAAGTAAGAGTAGTATTCGCAGAACTAATGAAAATATTGGAACCTCCATAAATACCATAAATTAACTTGGTTTTTGATAAATTGATGTTCGCTGCCCCAAGCATTAAGATTACTTCTCCGGATTCAAGACCTGGACTATGCATATATGGTGAATATATTCTGTCCTTTTCTTGAGATCGGGTTATCGCATCTTTTTCTGATAACACATAAAGTGGATAATTTGGTTTAACTCTGGTTAAATCAGTCGCATTAATATATATACAATTATATTTATTTAATTCATTCGAATTGTCGAATATTGAATGATTTACACTCTCTTGTATTGCTCCTGATGTTATCCAATTTATATATAATCCCTGGTTTATTATCAGACAAAGAATAATCAGGAAATACATCAAAAGTGGAAAAATACGCTTTTTGGCAACCAAACGAAGGGTTAATATCGCCAAAAGCAGAGAAATGAAAAAATCAATAAAAAGAACGTGGCGTGTAGCGATATAACCCCTTATGGCCATTGGAATGTAACTGAGTACTAATCCTGCAATTGAAATTACCGTTAGATTCATTGTATTTTGATAATTTCCATCAAAATTGTTCCACTTGAACTCTCTTAAAATATATTTAAAAATAAACCATATTATTAATATATCCGTTGCGACTAAGCAGACAAGGAACACCTGATTCAGACTACTTGAACCATAAAAGGAAAATAGGACGTTATTTATGGCTTCACCTATCGAGTGTAATATCATGAGTAAAAAGGTATTCAAAAATTCATGTGGACTTGTCAGATCATTACTGCTTGGCCACAAGCCATATCCAAACCAATTTGTTAAACTGGCAATTCCGAATAATCCCAGAGGTAGACCAAAATACAGTGATTTTTTCAAGTCTTGCTTATTAGTCCAATCATAGATGAAATAAAAAATCGGTAAAAAGATACCTATTTCATATGTAAATATTGCTATTGAAAACAAAAATACTGAAAGGGCTAATTTAATTCTATTCTTTTCAGAAGTTATAAAATAATATAATGACAATAGGTATGATATTAATGCTATATTAATTGAAAAATATAAGCTCCATGCATACATTTCATCCTTATTAAACAGGATAACAAAGATTAGAGCAGTGATAAAGGCGTATGATTCTTTATTATCATTAGAATTGTTTTTTCTAAATAAATGTTCTGCAATTTTAAAAACAAGCAAGAGAATAATTGTCGAAGTAATCAAATTCAATATTTGATATCCTAATGCAAATCCTCCAAATTTATTTGACACAATTTTTAGAATAATGAATAATATGGGTCTTGGTGAGAATGCCAAATCAATTGTGGAGTACTTATTTAACGTTGAATAAACCAGATAATCCCAATCATCAGCTACAAATTTTAAATCTAATATGAAAAGATAATGGGTTATAAAATTTAATAAAATTAATGAGATATAAAATTTATATCGTATTATATTCTCAAATAAATATCTCTTAGTATTATAAAATAAATTCAACATCTTAATACTAAATGGATAATTGTTCACTTTGCTTTTAGATGCGAATTTTCTATATATATCTTTGGAATATAATATACAGATAATACAGTCTACATTAGAGGAGGTTTTAAATATGAAAGTTTCTTAATTAGTTATACGCTAAATGAGATCACTACCGCCAATATTGAATAGAAGAGGAGATATAAATTGATTCAACCTGCTGTTTCAATCATAGTCCCGGTATATAGAGAAGAATCCAATATCAGACCTTTTTTAAAAAGAACGGTAGCTGTAATGGAAAAATTAAATTCACAATATGAAATTATTTTTTGTTTGGATCCATCTCCAGATAACACCGAACGGGTAATTCAGGATGAGATCAAACGCAATCCAAACATCCGTTTAATTATGTTCAGCCGCCGGTTCGGTCAGCCTGCAGCGACTATGGCAGGGATTCATTCTTGTAAAGGAGATGTCTGTGTTGTTATTGATGTGGATTTGCAAGATCCACCAGAGCTAATAGAGCAAATGCTAGAGAAGTGGCGTGAAGGATTTAAAGTTGTTTATGCAAAACGCCGATCACGCAAAGGAGAAACTTTTATTAAGGAGTGGATATCGCATTTTGGTTATCGGGTCATTAATATGATTTCGGATGTTAATATTCCGAAAGACACTGGAGATTTCCGGTTGATGGACGGAAGAGTTGTTGAAGAATTAAAAAAACTTAATGAGACGCATGGCTTTCTTCGGGGTATGGTTGCTTTTGTGGGTTTCAGGCAGACCTTTGTCGAGTATGATCGGGATGAGCGGGCATCAGGTAAAACAAATTATAATAGGTATCTCGGATCCTTAAGAATTGCATTTAATGGGATAGTTGGTTTTTCTATCCGCCCGTTGCAGTTGGCCTCACTGTTTGGGGCGTTGATAGCTGGCGCAGGGTTTCTATTGGGAATGTGGTTTATTTTTCAAAAATTAATATTGCATACTGACCTTACACCCGGGCTCTCATGGACAGTAGCATTGATAACATTCTTTTCTGGTATTCAGCTGCTTTCACTCGGGATTATGGGGGAATACATTGGTCGTATTTATGAGGAAGTGAAGAGACGCCCCCTCTATATTATCGAGAAAATGGAGAACATGTAATGGATTTTTGAACGGCCAAAACCTATGGATATTAGTATGATTAAAAACACTCGAAAAAAATGGCCTAAAAAACTCCCAGAATTCACTCCTGAACAAAAAAGAATTCGCAATGAGTTTATGGAGTGCTGGCATGAGGTTTTACCTGCAAAATACGGTATTGTGGAAAAATTCAATCATGGATTTCCGGTTCAAGAAAGAAATAATACTACAAAAATAAGAACACTAGAAATAGGGTCAGGTTTAGGCGAACATATCAATTACGAAAACTTATCTACTCAGGAGTATTTTGGTGTTGAATTAAGGGGGAACATGGCAAAAAAAATCTTGATAAAATATCCAGATGTGAATGTTATAATTGGTGATGCCCAAAATCTTCCATTTAAGAGTGATTATTTTGACCGAGTTTTAGCAATACATGTATTGGAGCATTTACCAGATTTACCTTCTGCGATACAGGAAGTAAATCGAGTTATGAAGAAAAACGGAAATGCACAATTCTGTGCATTGATACCCGTAGAAGGAGGTTTTTTATATAGCTTTGCTAGAAATATATCTGCTCGTAGAATATTTGAAAAACACTTCAAACAAAGTTATGATTGGGTGATTAAGTCAGAGCACATAAATTTACCCGATGAAATATTCATTGAACTAAAGAAATTTTTTTATTTTAAAAAAATTAAATATTTTCCATTCAACGTCCCTTTAAAAACTATAAATTTATGTATAGGTTTAATTATGTTACCAAAGTAATTTATAAACTTTGTGATTCAAATTATAGAGCATTTTATGATAGATTTTTTGCCAAAGAATATATTAAAATATTGTACAGTAGGCGTGTTGGGTGCGGCAACTGATTTTTTAGTATATGCTTTCTTGATACACAGTTTTAATCTTTATTACCTTGTTTCTAATGTAATATCGTTCATTTTTGCGTTATTGCTTGTGTATTATCTGCAAAAAAATTGGACTTTTCAGTATTTCACTATTAACAATTCAAAAACTTTTAGTAGATATCTACGCATTGTGGTAATTACTTATATTTTAAATAATTTTATATTAATAGTAAGTATAGAATTGGTTGGCACTGGCTTATTAGTTTCAAAAATTATCCAGATATTAATAAGTTTTGCATGGGGATATTATGCCAGTAATTCTTATGTTTTCAATAAAGAATTAATTGATTAAAAGATTATGCCAAGCTACATGAATCAAATTTTGTAACCCGCCCCTTGTGCATCATTATAGAACATTTTCACCGTATCCAGCGACAATTCCTTAAGATCCTTCCCAAGCATTGGGACCTTTTTCAATATATCATTGGTAATTGTAATGATATGGCATCCGCACGATTCAGCCTGCACAAGATTCAGCAATTCCCTTGTACTCGCCCATAATAGTTCCGATTTCGTGTTCGATTTCAATATGTTCACTGCCTCTTTCATTATCGGCATAGGATCCCTGCCAGTATCTGCTATACGCCCCGCAAATACCGAAACTATACTTGGGGTTGCAGGTGAAAGAGCATTAGAAACTTGTTTTACCTGCTCGGTCGTTAAGATGGCAGTTACATTGAGCTTTAACCCATCATATGACAGTTTTTTCACCAGGGAAGCTGTGCTTTTTCCTTTAGTATTTGTAACAGGTATCTTTATGTAAGCTTTTTCGCCCCAGCTTGCGATCTTGCGAGCTTCTCTCTCCATGCCTTCCAAATCATCCGAGAATACTTCAAATGAAATTGGGAGGTCTGGAATTGCTTTTATGGCAGATTTTGCGAATTCTTCATAGTTCTTAACACCAGCTTTTTTCATTAATGTAGGATTTGTTGTGAAACCACTAACAATCCCTTCATTGTAAACCTCTATCATTCCTTTCAGATCTGCGCCGTCTGCATATAGTTTTATTTTAAATTGTTTTGATCCTTTCATAATTTCCTCGTCTCCTTCTGATATTTTAATATTATTTTTTATCCATTTATTTGAATTATTATCTCCACTGCTTCTATCAGATCTTTTACCTTATGGTCAGGCATACTATTCCCGCGTTTATTCATAGATAATGGCTCCTCTATTAATATTGTTTTCGTGCCAGCAGCTTTGCCGCATTCGATATCTATATCCCGATCTCCAATCATCCATGAACTCCCAAGCTCGATATTATAATTTTCTTCTGCTTTAAAAAGGAAGAACGGCTTTGGTTTGCGGCACATACATTCGTAAGAATATTCAGGTATTATCCCTTGAGGATGATGATAGCAGTAATAGTATTCCTTAAAATATATTCCCTTAGAAGTTAACAATTGGTCAAATTTGTTGTGGACTTTTTCTAAGGCTTCAAGTGTAGTTTTCCCTTTAGCATAATCCGGCTGGTTGGAGACGAGAAACAGATCATACCCTGCATTTTGGATTTTTCCAAGGCATTCAAACACATAAGGAAAAAGTTTCATATCCCCTATACGATGTGGAGGCTCATACTCTCCAGTCGCAGGATTTAATACAAGCTCGTTAAGCACGCCATCCCTATCCAGGAAAACAGCATCTGCCATTCGTGCCGCCTGTTACCTTGTACTCTCCCATTTCATTTCATATTTCTTCATATCAGGACTGGAAACCAGTAAATGCCAGACGACTGCCTGGAATGCTTCAGTTTGAGGCGTGATGGTTTCATCGTTCACGGGAGGGATTATGATGCAGGCATCTGCTACCTTTGCAGTGTATCCGCCGTCACGTCCTACGATTCCCATAATACTTGCACCAGCATCTTTGGCATATTGTAATGCTTTGACAAGGTTAACGCTCACGTTTTTTTCAGCATTCCCTCCGCCGACTGAGAATACAAGGATACCATCTTTGGTGTTCAATCGGCTGCCTTTGAGCCAGTTAACAAATATCGTCTCCCAGCCGTCATCATTAACCCTTGCTGTAAGTTCAGAAACGTTGTCTGTGGGAGCATAGGATTCTATACCTGCAATTTTACGAAAATCATTAACAGCATGTGATGCATTGCCTGCGCTTCCGCCTACACCAAGGATGAACAGCCTGCCCTGTCTTAGTTGGATTTTCTTAAGGATCGCAGAAATTTTTATTATTTGTTCCCTGTCAATCCGATTTATAATTTCAACACAATCTTTGAAATAAGTTTCAATATAATCTTCCTGTTCCATATCTATCACATATTTTGACAAATTTGATGCTTGGTATTTAAATATTCCTCGGTTTCTTTTATACCCTGGATAGACCCAATTTCGTAAAAGCGTTTGAAAACTTCAAACGCCGACACTTCGCCTTTTTCTATGAGTTTAATAAATACCTCTGAAAGATCAAAGGGTATCCCATCCGGCCACTCATTGAAAATAGATTTTCTCAAGATATTTATTCCATAGTCAAGATGCTCCATCTGGGGCATTGGATTTTTTTTGTCGTATTTTACAACTCGACCATTCTTGAATAAAATGTTGCTTTTAGCCCATTTATTTTTATTATGATAAACAGTCATCAAAGCTGGTTTTCCTTCACATTCAAACCTCTCCAGAATTGGCTTCAGGTCAACATCGAGATAGGAATCGCCATATAGAACCAAAAATACTTCTGGAAGAAGTGGATTTGCCTTTTTGATCGCCCCGCCAGTTCCAAGCAGTGTTTCGCCGTCATAAGAATATTGCACTTTTAAACCCCATTCATGCCCATCGCCAACGTAATCCTGTATCATCTCTCCAAACTTGCTGACACATAATATGACATTACAAACACCCTGCCGCTTCAAAAGAGCTAATTGGTGAAAAATGAACGGTTTGTCTGCCACCTTGATGAGGGATTTTGGGAGTTTTAAGGTCGCTGGATAAAGTCGTGTTGCCAATCCACCTGTAAGAATAACCACAGGCAGCATCATGATTGTGCCACCACCTTGCTTCCCTCGAAATCAAACTTAAAGCGGACTTCTTTCAAACCTTCGTGCGCCATCGCGTGCCTTATCTTCATATTATCGTTGGCATAAAACATGAGAAATCCCCCTCCACCTGCACCGATGAGTTTACCGCCAAGCGCCCCATTTTTCAATGCTATGTCATACCATTCATTGATCTTATTATTGCTCATCGAACTGGAACGATTTTTCTTATGTTCCCAGTGGATATTCATTAAACTGGCAAATTCTTCAAGATCCCCTGATTCAAGAGCCTGCTGGCTCTTATAACCCATTTCCTTAATAAAATGCAAATTATCTATCATTGATGTGTCTTTTTGTTTGCTTTTATCGTCCTGTTCTTTAAGTATAGCAGAAGCTGATCTTGAATATCCTGTGAAAAAAAGTAACAGGTTGTCTTCAAGACTATAAAGCGTCTCATCGGATATCTTGAGAGGTTTTGCTTCGACTGTATCATTTTTGCAGAACTTGAAACAATTGACACCTCCATAAGCTGATATGTACTGGTCCTGTTTTCCGATTGGTTCTTTTAGCAAATCAATCTCGATGTGACATGCCTGCTCTGCAAGCTCTTTCGGATGTATCAGGTTTTTCGTGTATGCATGTAGCGCCTTCAATAAAGAGCATGTGAAGCTTCCAGATGACCCTAAACCGGTGCCTGCCGGGATATCCGCCATGCTCGCTAATTCGATGTTAAGGTTTTGTATCCCTACTAACCTCAAAGCCTCGCGTATGATGGGATGCTGGATTTCATCGATTGCAGATACACGCTCTATCTTTGAATATTTTATGATAAGCTCATTTACAAATGTTTGATGTAAAGTGATGTACACATACTTATCAATAGCCGCAGCTATCAGAAACCCTTCGTGTTCCCGGTAGTACGATGGTAGATCTGTACCTCCACCGCCAAGTGAAATTCGAAGTGGACTGCGTGTAATTATCATTTTTTCGAGGCCTCATATATTTTCGATACTATCTCTAAAGCTGCACGGGCATCTTTAAGACCCGGTTGCGGCTCACTATTACTCTCTATTGTTTTTATAAATTCCTCAAACTCTATTTTCCATGACGTATCATTGAATGGATACTCCCAAATTGTTGTCTCCGGCGGCCCCATCTGAGGTAACATATGATAAAATGTTAGCCTTTCTGTTCCATAGCTTCCTCCAAGCCCATCAATTTGCAACTTTCCACCTTCACCATATATTTCAAACGAAAACATGTTTTTCCATTCTGTACAACTCACCTGCAACCATGCTACATTTCCCGAAGAGTTTTCAAGATGAAGGAAACCGTTATCTTCCACAGGCATATTCCAGAAATAAGTATGCGCAGAACCCGAAACGCGTGAGAAATCCCCAAGAAACCATCGTGAAAGATCTATAATGTGTACCCCCTGATCTATCAATTCTCCACCTCCAGAAATGGCTGAATTTGCACGCCATTCTTTTTCATAGCCTGAGCGTCCACCATGACCGTAGCGTCCCCGAATAAACATCAATTTCCCAAGAATCCCGGAATTGACTATTTCACGAGCCTTTATAAATGAAGGATGGCAGCGTAGATTAAAACCCACTTTGACTTTGACCATGTTTTTTCTTGCAGCTTGTATTACTGGATCAAGTTGCTTAAAATGACAGGCGCCTGGTTTTTCTACAAGAACATGCTTACCTGATTCGACCGCCTCGAGGGTTATAGGCGCGAGCCAGTTATTTGTTGTTGATACAATCACCAGGTCAATATCATTAAGTTCAACAAGTTCTCTCCAATCCGAAAATGACTTTACATCTTTATAACAACAAGCCAATTTTTGTGCACGATCAAGCGAAACATCTGCAACCGCCTTTAATAGATTATTACCTAAAGATGCTGCTCTTTTTTGACCAATTAAACCACAGCCTACAATTCCAATATTCAAATTAAACGTCCCCCCAGTCAATACCCCGATCTTTTGGTACGATACGCCTTAACGTGTACACATCGCTATTTTTCAAATCTTCAAGATGTTCTGGAAGCTCATCCCATGGGTCCCAAACAGCGCTGATCAACTTGCCTGTGATGCCGTTGCTCTTATCTGATGCTAAAAATACGCACAATTCAGCACCTTTAACCAGCGGCGTTCCACCTTGTTGTTTTTGAACGAGAGAACGTTCGTAAAAAGTTTTTCCAACTTTTTCCAGACCTGCTTCTAAAACCTCATCGAGTAACCTTGTATTTAGAGCACCCGGAGCAATGCAATTAACTTCCACACCAGTGTCTTTTAATTCTTCAGCAATTGTTTCAGTGAATCTAACGACGGCAGCCTTAGAGGCAGCGTAAGCACTTATACGGGGCAGCGGGGCAGTAGCTCCCCCACCTGAGAGATTGATTATTTTGCCATGCCCATTGTTTTTAAAATGCGGAATAAAAATTTTGCACGCCAGAACAGTACCTAATAGGTTAATGTTTATTGCTTCTACCCATTCATCCCAATCTATTTCTTCAATAACGCCTTTTGGACCATAAACCCCGGCGTTATTTACCAGAATATCAATCTTGCCAAATTTTTTCAAAGCCGTTTTATAAAGCCGATTTAAACTTTCACGATCCGCTACGTCAACCTGGCACCCATATACTTTCTGAAATCCTGCAGCTTTTTTTGAAAGTTCTAATCTCGTAGATTCAAGAAGTTGCTCATTACGTGCGCAAATCAAAACATTTGCTCCCTGAGCTATAAACTCTTCCGCGATAGCTTTTCCAAATCCTTGATTTGACCCAGTTATTACCGCGTTCTTACTTTTTAATTGCATTTTGGATATCCCTCTGTTTTTAGTGGGCGACCAACCGCAAAATAACAGATTCGTTGATCCTCTCCTAAGTTTTTATCCAAAAACCTGTTTGCGTCGATTACAATGGGTTTACGCATATTTTGTAGAATATCATCAATAGATAATGTTTTATAATCTGGCCATTCTGTTGCAACGACCAATGCCTCAGCCCCTTTTAGAGTATCTGTAATTGATGAAGAAAAATTGAATTTTTCTTCATAGTCCTTTGGAAGTTTTTTAAGAGATGGATCGTGGCACTTTATAATTACACCATATTTAACAAGATTTTCACAGAGTTCAATTGAACTTGACCTTCTTAAGGTGTTCGTTCCAGGTTTATAAGTTAAGCCAAGAACTGCGACAGTTTTATCATTTAAATTACCCAGTTCTGTTCTTAACTTGTTTAAAGACCACATCTTATGTTCTTGATTACTTACGTTGACTGCCGTGATTAGTGGTGTTGATATAGATAGTAATCTACCTATTGTGTCCAGAAAAACAACATCTCTTGCAAGAGTCCCTCCTGCAAAAGCGGCGCCTGCTTTAAGATATGATTTTATACCTATACGCGGATCGCTCTTCAAGCCTCTCTCCACTTCGCGTGCATCAGCACCTACTTTTTCACACAGGATTGCAAGTTCATTGATAAAAGATATAGATGTTGCCAGAAATGCATTTAAACCATGCTTGGTCATTTCAGCAGACTCCACCGACATCCATTCGATATTGTTACAATAAAGCTTGAATATCGCTTCGAGTTTTTCCTTTCCCTGATTATTCCGTAAACCGACCACGATTCGTTCAGGTTTTGTGAAAGATTCAATCGCTCTGCCCAGTCTTAAATTCTCTGGGGAATATGCAAAAATTAATTTTTTCTTCGGATATTGTTTAAAAAAGTCATCCTGCAGTTGCCTAGTGGATCTGACAGGTAATTGTGATGAAATCAATACTATCATTCCTGATTCCAGATGTACGAATAATTTCTTGACTCGATCTATTACATAATCAACGTCTGCTCTGTCTGCTTCATCCACTGGTGTGTCAAATGCTACCCATACTATATTGGTTTTATCTAAAGCAATTTTCTCATCTGTAGTAAAAACAAGTTTTTTATTTGCCAAGCTTTTTTTAATTAAATCCTCTAATCCCGGTTCAAATATTGGCGGAATCCCCTTCTGCAAATCCTTGATTCTATTTGAATCTGAGTCAAGCCCAACGACTTCAAACCCTTTCTCAGCCAGGCACGAAGCAATTACAGAACCAAGGTGCCATAAACCAAATACGCAAATTTTCATTGTCTGCCCAGTACCCATTTATTTTCTTCGAGGTAAGTTAATGTTTTTATTATACCCTCTTTTATTGTATATTTAGGTTTCCAACCGAGTCTTCGTATCTTCGAACAATCCAAGAAAATGAAAGGATTGTCGCCAATCCATCCCCGGTCTCCTCCTGAGTAAACCAATTGGGGAGAGACATTAAGATGACTACATATCCATTCGATGGAGTTATTGACTTCGCAATACTCGTCTGTTCCTAAATTGAATATGTTGACCTTTTCACCTGATTTTTCGATTACAAGTAACATCGCATCTATACAATCCTGAACATATAAATAAGATTTTTTCTGCTTGCCATTCCCAAGAATATCAAGCCTATCAGGGTTCTCCAATAATTTCCTATAAAAATCAAACACATGCCCATGAGTATATCGTTCTCCCAATATCGAGACAAAACGGAAAATCCATGATTGAAAACCAAATCCTTCGCAATACGCCTGTATCAAACCTTCGCAAGCCAATTTTGAAGCGCCATAAAAGGATGTCTGGATAGGGAATGGGGCATCTTCAGGTGTTGGAATAACTGTAGCCTCTCCATAGACAGAACCAGTTGAAGAGAAAGCAATTTTTTTAATACCGTTTAACCGCATTGCTTCAAGCACATTAAAAGTGGCAATTATGTTTTGCTTTAAATCTTTATCTGGATGTAATGTTCCGAAGCGAACATCTGCGTTTGCTGCCAGATGGAAAACAAAATCACAACCAGACATAGATTTTCTTAGAACTTCCAAATCTAAAAGGTCTCCACGAACCAATTTAAAATTATTATGTTTTACAGCATCGCTCAAAAACTTTTGAAAACCAGTAGAAAAATTTTCGTATGCAATTACATGGTGCCCGGTGCTCAATAATCGATCTACTAGATTACTTCCGATGAATCCGGCTCCGCCAGTCACCATGCATTTCATACCTGTATAATTGAACTTACATTACTTAAATTAGGTGGAGTTAAGTGTTAATATGTAACCGATATAATTATGGAACAAAAAACAATCAAAACCATATCCCTGCGCCCTTACCAGCCCGACGCCGCGTGAACCGAGCGGCGGATATTTTACTGCAGCTTCAGTCTGATCTCTGGGGGGGCGATGACGCCGTTTGCCATATCCTATTATTTTTTAATATACTTACGGTATGCAGGATAGAATAAGGTAAATGCTATTTTAAACGGAACAAGAAAAATCGAGATTATGTTTTGATGAATAATATCGAAAAGTAATTTCCCTGCAATTCGTTCGCAAAAGACAGAAAGATTTCGATCAGCACCAAGGCTTGCTTTACAAAATATAATAAACAATTTGAATTTATACTTTTCAACTGGATACCCTTTATGCATTAATAAGTATTCGAATCTATTTATAAATTCATAAACCTGATAATGCATCTGAACCCATGATAAGAAATAAACATTAATATTTCTTTCATCAAAATGTTCCGTATGATACCTCCTTATAACTGAGGGTTCATTTATGAAACCAATATTCTCTGTATATAATAGCATCTCAGCCTGAAAATATGCATCCATATTGAGGTAATTTCCAATATCTATTCTATTGCATAATACATAATCTGTCCTGAACAAAATGCCGTCTATACTGAACATCCAGCAGCGGCGACGGCCAAGGAACCTGTCAAGTTCGGGTCTTACCGAGACTATGGATTCCTGGGGGTAAACTAGAGGCGGCGTAGTTATATTATTATTTTTATCAATTACCTGGTTGGTACCGGCCACCAGGGGTATATCAGGGTGTTCAATTAAGAAATCGACCTGCTTCTCAAGATTGCCAGGAGGCATCATATCATCGCTGCATAGCCAACAGAAATACTCGCCTTTAATGTAATTAAATGATTTTCGAAAATTGGCATTCACCCCGATGTTCATTTCGTTCTCGACAAGGACGACCCTTTTGTCTGTATCCATGAAGTGCTTGACTATTTGCCCGGTCTCATCCATGGAAGCATTATCAAGTATTACAAGCTGCAAATTCTTATACGACTGACTCAATACGCTTTCAATTGCCTGTTTGAGCAATTCAGTCCTTTTATATGTGGGTATTAATATTGTGACGAGAGGATTTCTGTTAGCCATAACATCTCTTAAATTCCCAAAATACCATATTCATCAACTCTTTTAATCTGCGAGATCCCAACACTTGTGAAAATATTTGTCATCTGATATCGAAAAACCTTACCTTACGCGTTTCAGATATGCGCTGGGGCAATAAGTCACTCTAAAATCTACAACACCTTCATTGAAAGGAAATTCTGGCTCTTCGATTTTGAAATCGTTATTTTTTGATACAAATTCAACAGCAGCTTCCTTTGGATTATTCCATCCCCAATCAGGTTCCGTTCTCGGTGCACCAACAATTTTCCCCATTATGCCATCCATAACAATTATGTACGAATCTTTGGATACAAAATTTGAATAAGCCTCAAGTTCTTTTAAAACATGTTCTTTTGTATGGCAGGAATCAAGTATAACTAGTACCTTTTCACCAGTTTTTATAATTTTTCTAATTTGCTCTACGACAGATAATTCAACAGAACTACCTTCAACAAGTTTAATATACGAAAAAAGTTCGTGTTGTTCTATGGCTTTTCTATTATGTGGACGAATTTCTATATCTATACCAATAACACGACCTTTTCCAATTGCTTTACAAAGACTTGCATAGAATATTAGTGACCCACCATGTGCAACACCAGTTTCAATGATAACATCTGGTTTTACAGAATATATGACTTCCTGTATTCTTATCATATCTTCAGGAAGTTGGATAATCGGGCGACCCAGCCATGTGAAACTATAAACATACTTAGTGTCCCATCCACAACGCAGCCAAATGTCTGAAATAATTTTAAAAGCTTCTGGTGTATCCAAATTGTATCCTTTAATATCGTTTTCCTTCTGAATGTAAACAATTCCTTCTTCTAAATCGACCTTAGTTATTTCTTTCATAGAGATTCCCATAAACTTTAATTAAATCTAAAATATCATCAAGAATTATTTTAGGTTCGAATTTAAATTCTTCTTGAATTCTGTCAATTGAAATTAAAGGAAATTTCAAATCTTTCGGGTTATTAATAATTTCCAACTTAAACGGTATGTACTTGTTTATCACTTGTAATATTTCTTCATTTTTAACATTAATTCCACTAGCAATATTGTATATATTATACTTACTATTCAACGATATTTTAACTAATAAATCTACAACATCTTGAACATTGATATAATCTTTTTCTGATGATAGTGATGTCCTAAGAAAAAGACTTTTTGTTTTTAAAATATCTCTTAAAATATCTGTAACAAAATTCGATGAATTGAAATCATTTCCATACACGTTGGATAATCTTACTACTTTTACATTCTTTTTATTACAATTTAAGCATAAAGATTCACCCATTATTTTTGAAATATTGTATAAATCACTAGGATAAAGTGGGTTAATCTTTAAAGGCATTTCTTCACTAACTATCGTTTCTTGGGACTCATTACCATATACTCTAGTTGATGAAAGATAAATAAAAGAATCAAAAGAACAATTCTCAAGTATTTTAGCTAAGTAAGAAACATGAGCTTCAACCGTTTCAAATGGTTTATTTCTAAAATCTGCTGTTAGCCCTATGCAATATATTACATTATTAAGATGGGTACTGAAAATAGAATCGTCATTTCTTTCTGGTGCAAAAAATTCAATCTGTTTTTTTTTCAAATATTCTATCAAATTTGAACCAATAAAACCTGATGAACCCAGTACTGTAATTCTGTCTTTTATTTTAACACATCCATAGAAAACTTGTAGTATAATTTTTTTATTATATCATAATCTCCTGTTTGCATAAGTATTACATTATCCGTCTTTAAATAGTTATCCTCCGCCTTAATGATGTCGTTTTTTTAAATTAAAAACAAATTAGATTAGTTTGTTTATATATATTTCAATGATGTTTTACTAAGCTCTCTGGTAATGAGTGGAAAAAAGTATAAATGTGATTATTAAGATTATTTAATATGTCATATATTCCAGGATAAAGAAACGAGTTCATTAAACAACTTTTTATAGCTTTCATAATCTTTTTCACATAATTCAATTTCTGGGAAATATTTCTGTGGTAATTTTGTATATAGCCTATATGTTCGCCGCAGATTTTGGATTTCTTCCGGAGACATCGGTTGATTTTTCAAAATTGACCTATCTGTAAACGTTTTTGCTTTTTCATCTCCATTTATATATCCTTTATCGATGCAAAATTGTCTAAGTGGAACTCCTTTAAACGGATAAAAAACAGACATTATAGAAATATCAGGATTAATTTCTCTTATCAAATTTATTGTATCAAATACATCTTTGCGTGTCTCAGTTGGAAAACCTATCATCGTGTATGCATTCGAACGTAATCCGTATTTGTGGATTATTCCAAATGCTTTTTTTATTTGTTCCAATGTTACTTTACGATTACAAATCTTACGTAAAATTCTTTCACTTCCTGTTTCTACACCACAAGAAATTTGAACAGGTACACCCATATCAGAAATAAGTTTTATCTTTTCATCTGTTACTGATTCTGGACGAGTCTGTACTAATAAAGGTAACCTAACTTCTTTTCCATACCAGCTACAAAATTCCTTCAAATAATCATATGAAGCACTTAAAAAACATTCGTCTTGAAATTGCAACATTTCAAACCCACTTTCTACAAGATTTATAATTCTTTTCTTTAGATTTGGATATGGCCTGAAAACTACAAACTTCCCCTGTCCTCTATAAATGTTTTTAAAAGCAGTGTTAACACAATAGCTACAACTATAAGGACATCCTCTTGATAATTCAACTAATCCTCGCTTGTATATCCTTCCATCAAAAGGTTTTAGATAATGCCGTTCATCAAAAAAAATTTCATCCAATTCTACTTCCCAAAGTTTATCCTCACTTAATAAAGGTCTTACACCATTCTTTATAACTTTTCCGACTGTTTTTATCCATAAATTTTTGGTATCTGTAAAATCAAGTCCATTTTTAAATTTAATTAAAAATTCTTGCCAAGCCTCTTCACCTTGGCCGATACATATGGCGTCAACGAATTTATTTTCAATTACTTCTTGTGGAGATATTGTTGCATGTACCCCACCAACTAATATAAATGGTTTTTTTTCTCCAAAGTTAATGTTTTTTATCAAATCACAAAACAAATCATATTCAAGTGAATTAGCGCTAACTGCAAGAATATCAGGTTGATAATTGGAAAGAACCGTATTTAAATCTTCAGCCATAAATTTAAATGGACGCAAGTGTACAAAACTTTCTCTATTGACCGATTTAAATTCACCTGTTTGTTCTCGCTCTTCCCCAGCTGTACTTTTTTTCTTATAAAAGGATGTTTCAAAATATCTTACATCAAATCCACTTTTCTTTGCAATCGTCGATAAGATACTTATTGCAAGTGGTGCAACACCATCATTGCTTGTATTAGGAAACAATAACAATATTTTAAGTTGATTCATAAAATAACTGCATGGTAAATATACTATCCAAAGTTCTTATATTCCTGATCTCTTTTTGATAAGATCATTTTTTCTTTAATGGGCCAATCAATTCCAATATAAGGATCATCCCATCTTATACCACTTGCACATTCTGGATGATATAACTCAAACATCTGGTAAAAAACCACTGTGTTCTTTTCCAAGGTCTGAAAGCCATGAGCAAAACCTTCGGGAATATACACCATCTTATAATTTCCAGCACTTAGCTCCGAAGCAAACCACTGGCAGTAATTCGGAGAATCCTGTCTTAGGTCTATTAACACATCATATATTCCTCCTCTTGTACAACTTACCAGTTTAGCTTCTTCGTATGGAGCCGCCTGATAATGCATTCCGCGCAGTGTACCTTTTTTTTTATTAAAAGATACATTGCATTGAACAATACGGGTTTTTAAGCCGTATCTTTCAAATTCATTCTCACAGAATGAGCGGGCAAAAAAACCTCTCCCATCATATTCTGGTTCCAGTTCAATAATATAAGCACCTTTCAATTTTGTCTCAATGAATTTCAACTATAGCACCTGAACCTCGGGGATAGGGACAACAAATCTCCCACCCCATTCTCTGATATAACCCATCTGTTCTATAATCTCGTCCTTGAGATTCCATGCAAGGATCAAAACATAATCTGGCATATCTTCCCGTATCTTGTCCGGATCTTTGACAGGTATATGGGTACCAGGCAAATACTTGTTTTGCTTGAATGGGCTTCTGTCCACGACATAATCCAGAAAGTCTGTCCGAATCCCGCAATAATTAAGAAGCGTGTTACCTTTGGCTGCAGCACCATATCCGATAATTTTCTTGCCATCGTTTTTTGTCTTGATTAAAAACTGGAGCAATTTTCTCTTTGTTGATTCCACATTCCTTCCGAAATTATAATATGTTTTTAAATTTAATAGCCCAGCAGCTTTCTCCTTATCTAATAAATCTGCCACATTACTGGCAATGGTTTTTGAGGTGTCGTTCTTGTGTTTACCATATATACGCAGTGATCCTCCCTGGGTTGGAAGTTCCTCGACATCAAAAAGTACAAGGTCATGAGAAGCAAATAATTTTTCTACAGAATGGAAAGAAAAATAAGAGAAATGTTCATGATATATTGTATCAAATTGATTACCTTCCATTTGACTTAGTAAAGAAGGGAATTCCATTGTTATAACACCTTCTGG
Source organism: Candidatus Methanoperedens sp. (assembly GCA_027460525.1). Classification (NCBI taxonomy): domain Archaea; kingdom Methanobacteriati; phylum Methanobacteriota; class Methanomicrobia; order Methanosarcinales; family Candidatus Methanoperedentaceae; genus Candidatus Methanoperedens; species Candidatus Methanoperedens sp. The sequence continues at coordinate 28,120 of JAPZAS010000012.1, read as the reverse complement.
TTTTAATGCGATCCTTAATCCTTCAACGAAATCGTTCAAATTGGGATTATGAGCCAGGACATTATTGCCCAGAATTAAATCTGCAAGTTTATTTGCTTGCTTCATTTTCTTGGCATACGATGTACTAAAAAAAGCAATATCAGTTGGGACCCCGATTTTTCTTGCGGCTTCCGCCGTATTTGATGCAGGTTCTATCCCGAGGATGGGTATACACTGTTGTTTAAAATACTGTAACAGATATCCATCATTGCTTCCGATCTCAATCACAAAGGAGTTCTTATCCAGAGAAAAGCGCTGCACCATCATCATGGAATAATTCTTACAGTGTTGCAGCCAGCTTTCTGAAAAAGAAGAGAAATATGCATAATTTGATGAAAAAATATTTTCTGGGGCTTCAAATTCATCTATCTGTACAAGAAAACATTTTTCACATACATATAAATCAAGAGGATAGTAGGGTTCCATTTTTTTCAGATTATCTTTAGTTAAAAATGAATTAGAAAGAGGAGAATTACCGAGTGTCAAAAAACACTCTTTTAATTCGTTATTGCATGATCTGCATTTGAACATAAATTATAACCGATTTATAATTTCCAGAAAGCTTTGTTCTCATTCCATAGCTTATTCAAATAATCCATATCTCGTATGGTATCCATGCATGCCCATGAGCCTTTATGCTTATATACCATTAGCTGCCTTTCGTGCGCGATCTTTTCAAGAGGCCCGATTTCTAGGTCGCAATTATCTTCAGCACAGAGATAATCAAATATGCCTCTGTTGAATACAAAGAAACCACCATTTATGAGACTAGACCCAGTCTTGGGTTTTTCATTGAATGCCTCTACCTGGTCTCCTTTGTATTTCAGTTCGCCAAAACGTGAAGCAGGATTAATTCCTGTAACGGTCGCCAGCTTTCTGTGGCTTTGATGAAAATGCAGCAGATCGTTAATATTCACATCCGATAATCCATCCCCGTAAGTCATCATAAAAACATCATCATCTTTTAGATATTTTTCAACTTTTTTTAAACGAGCTCCTTTTAAGGCCTTCTCCCCCGTATCAACCAGAGTGACCGACCAACCATTTTCTTCATGACCCTCGTGAATAATGGTATTTGCTGGATTCCCAAGTTCAATAGTCACATCATTGTTCATAAGTTCATAATGATAAAAATATTCCTTAATCATTTCTCCTTTATAACCCAAGCTGAGGATGAATTCTTTATGGCCATAGTAAGCATAAATTTTCATAATGTGCCACAGGATAGGCCGGTTACCGATAAGTACCATTGGCTTGGGACGGAATTCTGTTTCTTCTCTAAGACGTGTGCCTAGACCTCCACAAAGTATTACAACTTTCATAAATAATCTCCGGTATGCATTTACACTTTTATTGATAGTCAAACAGTAATATAATAATATGGGTCGAGAGGCGTCTTTATGATTTTTGTTAATACTATCAAGCTATAACCATTTCGGCCAAATTAATCCTGCTGATTGTATGATGTCTTGAAGTTCATCGTGTATAGCTTTATCCATTTTAAGTAATAATACAAAATATATCAGTGCACCAAATATCACTGGTATCATAAATAAAAGATTGTCTAAGGGCATTAAGAAACGATACCCTACGATAAATAAACCCATTACTAGTGAAGCTTTCAGTATATTATTCATGTTATTAACACCCATTTTTACAGACATATACTGAGAAAGTACATGTCTTTCTATAATGACCAAGAGTGTCATGGATATCAGTGTTGCCAATGCTGCCCCAGTAATCCCGAGGATAGGGATAAAAAACCAATCCAGCATTATATTTGTCACCGCAGATAACAGGATAATCCTAAAACCTTCCTTCGGGTGATCCATCGCAAATATATATGTACCTAATAATGATGCAATTATAGTTACCAATCGTACAGGGAACAACAGTATAAGCGCATATGTTCCGGATGAAAACTCTTTTCCATAAAAATAAAGAAGCATTTTATCCCCTAATACCCAGCCACCGACCAGCAAAGGCACAGCTAAAATTAATGAGTAGATGATGGATTTTGTCAATGATTTTTCTAATAAATCAATGTCTCCAATCTTGCTCCCATAGCTGATTTTGGGCCATAGAACCGCTATAAGAGCGTTTGAGACCAGAACAACTAAACCGGTAAACTGGAAAGCAACGTTATATACTCCGACATCTGAATTCTTCAGGAAATGCCCTATCAAAGCAGTATCTGCATAGGCGAATACGAGGCCACCACTACTGGATAAAAACATCCAGAAGGAGAAGGAGAATAGACTTTTTAAATGTTTCCTGTTAAACCGTGCAAAACTCACCTCGAAAAATCGCCACCCAAAAATGCCGCTGACCAGAACTCCCATGATAAATCCTCCGATCAGTCCGCCTGTCCTATAACCAAGTATGACTGCTATAATCTGGACAATAACTCTCGAAACATTGCCAATAAACGTGGAGGTTGAAGTAACCCCTATTTTTCCAAGACCACCATTACCAACAGTAATCGCATCTGAAAAAATATAAACAAATAAAGCCAACGGCAGCCAAAAAATCATAACAGATCTGTCGATATCAACGAACAAATTTCCGAATATTTTCAAACCTAAGATGAGAAATAAGAAAAGTGAGATACGAACTGCAAAATAGGCAGTAAAAAATGCAGACTGGTCTTCCCCTTCGCTGATTCGTTTTATTGTTGCGCTATTTAACCCGCCATCACTAAATATATTTAATATACCTAAATATGTAATGAATAAAAAATATGCACCCAACACTCCTGCTCCCAGTGCATGCGCAAAATACATTGTACTTAAAAAACCGATTACCGTGAATATAAGACTCCATAAAATCGATATCATGCTCTGCCGCTGCACAGGGCTGATATTCATGATTCGGGAGAAGGTCGTGTTTAGCATGATTTATCGAAAATTCAATAATTTAAGAATTCTTGATGCATATAGATATGGAATAATTTCGGATTTTCAAATTTTATATGCTTTTCTTTTTTTATATTCAATCATATTATTAAGATTCCAGGCTGTTTGGAACAAACCTGTCTTGTATGAAATCTTGATGCGATAATGCTTGATAAGAAATCTATAAACTATCAGGGTGTTCATTTGCTATATCTCCAGAGTATAAAGATTATAATTATTTAATATCATCTTACTCCTATGCTTTTTTAGCCAGATTAAGAAGCTCTATCTTCCATTCTTTGAGCCAATCTTTCGAGGTGTGGGCAAACTGCTGGCAGAATTCATCCTTTGCATTTTGAATCTCCTCCTGGCTCCACCATGCCTCAGGATCTCTGTAAATCTCATTGACCCTTGCTGCAGCCGATTCAGGTGTATCGTGGAGAATTCCTGCCCCGCGTAACCCATCGAAATAAGGTTGTGCTGAGGGTCGCAGTTCCCAATGCTTCGGATTCCAGAAAAGAATTGTCGGGAAATTTGCTGAAAAAGTCTCAAGGTATGTGGTTGCATTATTAGTGCCTATGAACAGCCGGCTTTCGTTAAGCTGCCGATACATCGACTTTTTGCCCCTGTATAGCTTGAGAGCGGGATCTACGTCAACCCAACGGTCTCTTTCATTCCAGCCGTATTCGTTCATATACAAACGCAAGAGGAGCTGTTCATGAACTTCTGGTGAAACAGATAATGCAAATCGATACTGCTCATTGAGGTAATCCTGCATCTGCGGTCCTACCGGAACGCTATACATCCAGTACGAATACCGTGGCATCGATGTGACCACCCACAGAATAGAGCCCTTCAAATTAGGTTTTACGGTTTTTTGGATTTTTGCAAATTTCCCAGCAGATAGGGGTACTGTTTTCGGTTCACCATTGGTTTTCCAGCCCCAAGTATAGTATCGATCAGTACTATTAATTTCATGAGCTTCTAAAATTGCCCACAGGCCACTGCCGTAGTGTCCACCATACTGCGTACCTGCCAGTTTAGTTCCATATTCTACCTGATACGCCGCCCAGAACTTAAATTCTTCATTGCCGTAGAAAGCGTTGCCGGTAAAGATTACATTAGGTTTTTTGGGAAACGCATCAAGCGACATCTGATGCATATCCGCATATCCTTCTATGTATGCTTTAGGAATCTGGTCAGCAATAAACCAATCCAGAATGGACTCAAACTCATCTTTACCTTGTTTTAAAACTAATTTTTCCCTCATCAATGGTTTCACGGAAACATCTTCAAGCATAACTGAGGGCATAAACGGATAAGGCATTTGTCCCATGGAGAGCTGCAGCCTTATTAAATCCCAAAAATTGAGATAGCTTGCAACAAGGACAACCTGATTCCAACGTGAAGGAAGATTTTTGGAATAAATCCCAAACAACCTCTTGGCTGCGTTTTTGAAATACGAATTTGACTCTTTGCCCAATGGTGGTGTTATTTCAAAATTTACTAGGTTAAAAGGCATTTCTTTAAGTGTTTCTATTATCCTGCTGTACAAGTATTGATTATACTCATCTGAAACACCCCATCTGCGGACCACTGGAAAGTCTTTGGAAGCCCATTTCTCAAGTTTTCTCGGAATTATCCATGTACCTGTCACCAAACCTGACCTAATGGCTGTCTGGATGGAGAGGTACCTGTCATATAATATTTCAATGAAATAGAATAGCCATGGCCCGATGATAATACGCCAGTAGCGAGCGGAGTAACCACCACCGTGGAGATCGTTGAGCCTTTCAGCCAACAGTTTCAGATACTTCTCATAAACACCATTTAAGTACTGGTAATCCCGATAAAGCCTTCCCCTGTCATCCCAGTGATAGGGAAGCACCTCATGATCCAGATTTGACCAGATATGCCTCTGGTTGTATATTTTACACCATTCGCCGAGGAATAGTATCTTCTCATCCTTCTTCCAGAAACGCTGGTCAGCAGTGTTTATCAAAAACATATAAATCTCACATTTTGGCAATGTTTTCATGCTTGAAATCAGGATGGTCCGAATCGATTCTGCTCAAAGGACGCGCTACAGCACGAAGACACGTACGTTCGCCTCCATATTTGAAATCATCCGAGAGAAATAGATTGGATAGATTGTCTGGAAACATTAATGAATATAGAGCTGTCCCAATTCTTTTTGGAACTGGAATGGGCAATATCCTGTAAATTCTTTTTATCAAATCTAACATACAAGGCTTAACTTGATATTTATGTTTACTTTGAATTGACGATTTGCTTCGGTCCCACCAAGAATTATAATCTGCAGAGCACGTGTTTAAGAATCTAACGTCGAACCCCGCTTTAATCAATGCACTTCTCAGACTATCAACAGTGAAGAAAGACAGATGTGGTGAATCATTTATTCGCATTTTCTCATATTGCCTCCAGTCACAATTGGGAACTTCACATATAAGAATGCCATCTTCAGATAATATTCTACGTATATTTTCCAATATAGCCACAATGTCTCTTCCATTGAAATGCTCTAAGACATGTGACATCAGAATTAAATCAAATTTACATCCTCTGACAATTGAATTTATATTCAGGTTTAATGAAAATAAATATGGGAATACATAAACACCAGTTCGTTGAAGAAATGCCCTGCTACTTTCATCAGGCTCAAATGCAAAATAATTCATACCAGATATCATCTGTGAAATGGTCCGAAAACTCTCCCCCCTACCAGGACCGATGTCCAAAACTTTCTCACCTTCCTGAAAATTTTTAAACATCTTTGCTAGAAGAATTTGTGAAACGAATCTGGCATCTAACGGGGCAAAACCCCTAATTTTTGGCATCATTAATTTTGGTTTTTGATAGCTATAAACAGATTCAAGGCCCCTGTAAACATTTGAATAAAAGTTATTAAGTTGTGCTTGATCAATATAGCGATTTACCCAACCGAATCCACAATTACTGCATACAAAAGTCTCTAAATCTGAGAAAGGATTATCCTTCTTTGGCAAATATTTGAATTCTTCGTCAAGGTATTCTACACGTAATACAGAATCTAACGATGTCAAACAAATCGGGCAGACATGATCTTTTCGATATGTAATATCTTTTGAATCTTTCAATGATACCTTTTCATTAGCAATAGATAGTCTATTCATTATATTCTTCATAAATATCCAATTTTTCAATAAATTTTGCAAAAATCATATATCCTCTACTCTGTTAAAATTCGGCATATTTTTAATGTCAAGATATGCAAGTCCGCAGATTTTACATTTCAAGACGTCATTCTTTTCAAGCCTTGTGTATTCTGCCACAACTTCATATTCGGTTCCTTTACAATAATTGCAAGTCATTTATTAAGTCCTGGCGCCAATTTGTGATAGATTTCATTATATAACGGCTTATTTCCTAAAATAATATCCACTGATTCACGCACTGCGCCTTCCCCGCCTTTTCGTGAAGTTATAAAACTGACAATCTGCTTTACTTCTTCCGATGCATCGTTCGGCGCAAAGCTGATACCTACCATTTTTAAAAGAGGTATATCATTAACATCATCACCTATATATGCAATCTGGTTCATATCCAGTTTTTCTTTTAATGCTATTTCTTCTATTACTCTGGTCTTGTCTTTTATACCCTGGTACACATAATTAATCCCCAGTTTCGCTGCCCGCTTCTCCACAATTTTGGTTTTCTCCTGTGTGATTAATGCAGTCTTAATCCCCACACTTCGGGCCAATTCTATGCCTTTGCCGTCCCGGGTGTTGAATTTTTTTAACTCATTCCCATCTTCAGAATAATACATTCCCGCATCTGTTAGAACCCCATCTACATCCATCGCAATTAGTTTAATATTCTTAAATATACCATTTTGCTTTTTAAGCTCTCTTTTCTCAAGTAATTTTTCTACTATAAAGAAGTCCACTTCATCATCAATTTCAAAATTCTGCTCGTGACTTATGGGTATTTTTACCATATTTTTCCCGGTCCATTTTCCTTCCAGAATAAGCTCTCTTTTAAGAATATAGACATTCCCGTCGTCATAGAAAAAGCCCTTAATATCTTGGCGCCTTAAATTGTCATAGGTGCCATATTCACGCATCTTGCAATAATATCCGGTAGCCAGATTATCGGGTTTTATCTCTAAGAACTTTGAGATGCACATATCAATTAGGTCGTCATCGCGTATCGGTGACGTTGGCTGAAGCACTACTACAATATCGGGATTTAATACATTAACAATATGTTGAATTACGGAGACCGTTGTAGCCTCATCAGTAGCTAATTCTGCCGGCCTGTCTATGACTTTTGCTCCATACCGCCGTGAAATATCTGCGATTTCGCTATCTTCTGTCGAAACAACAAAATCATCCAGGAGTTTTGATTTCCTGGCAGACTCAATAGACCATGCTATAAGAGGTTTTCCGCATATCGTTTTAATATTCTTACGAGGAATGCCTTTACTTCCACCTCGAGCCGGTATCACGCCAAGAATCATTTTTATCGTCTCATTGAAGTTATGATAATATCCTTATATTAATTGTTTCAAGACCTTTTTAGAGTCTTCATAACCAAAAGCAACCGGATTATTATTTAATGCAGGGGCAAGATCCAATCCCCTTTCAGCTAAAAATTCATAATTGGATTCATCAACACCGTAATCCCTTAAATGCGTTTTAAGGTGTTTTAAGGGCGAATAACCCTTTAGTAGTTCGCAGAGTTTATTTGATTTTTCAACAGGGTCTTTGAGATCCTTTTTATTTTCGACAAGATCATATAAAGCGGAATAGAGATAACAACCTTTCTCTATATTAATCCCAATTACTTCAGGCAATAGAAGAGCAACAGCGACCCCGTGAGGAACATTGTGATAGATACCCAGAGGATATGATAAAGCATGACATGCGCCAGTATTTGAATTATAGATGGCATAACCTGCAAGACATGCGCCTAACTGAATATTTTTCCTGGCAGTAAGATCATTCTTATCATCAAATACCTTGATGAGATTATTGAAGACAAGATTAAACGCCTCTTTTGAGTACATGCGGGTAATCTCATTTGCGTTTTTTGCTGTATAGGATTCGATAGCATGTCCTATAGCGTCCATACCTGTCGATGCAGCGACTTTTTCAGGCATCTCGACCGTGAGGGCGGCATTCAGGACTGCGTAATCGGGAACCATGCATTTAGAACTGAGCCCCCTTTTAAAATTCTTCTTTTTATTGATAAGGACTGCTCCTGGTGTTACTTCACTGCCGGTTCCAGCAGTAGTAGGAATCATCATTTTTTTAACTGATTCTTTAATCTCTTTATTTGTCCCATGATACTCCTCCACATTACCCGGATTAACAACCATAGCTGAAGCCGCTTTTGTCAAATCGAGTGTGCTCCCGCCGCCAATTCCAATAAAGAATTCTATCCTCTCTTTCTTGAACCTGGAAGAAACTTCATTAACCATATCCGTTGTAGGTTCTGAGATACCAATAATTTTTGAAACTGTAGTAACCCTAGTTCCGAGGACTTCCATCAGCTCTATTATATTTTTGTTACCCGCCACGTTCCTGTCCACAATTATACCTACTTTTCCCGCCTTTTCTTCCTGGATCACGGACAGGACGTCCCAAGGCAGGTCTTCAGAGATAATTATCTGCGTTCTTGAATCAAATTTGATCATATAGCTACCAGCCTATTTTCTCAGTTCCTTAAGTGCTTTTACTGTAGAATCAATCATGTAATCGAATTGCTGCTCGTTCATCCACAAGTGGAAAGGAAATGAGATCATGTTATCAAAAAATTCATCTGTATTCGGGCAGTTATGCTGTCCAAATCCCATTTTCTTGAACAGTGGATAGCGATATAGAGGGTAGTATTGAACTATAGATTTTATTTTATATTTATATACCATTATTTTTATCAGGTCATGGTTGCTTTTTCCGAATCCCGTACCATCATATTTTGCTGAGAGCAGATGATATACATGTTTTTGGTTTTTTGGAACTTTCTGAAAGGAAAGTTCTGGAAAATCTGAAACAGCTTCCATAAATTTCCTGGCTCTTTTTATCCTGAGTTCATTCATCTGATCTATTCTTTTTAATATCGCGGAACCCAAGGCACACTGAGGTTCACCCAGACAGAAATTATAGGGCCATATCCCTTCCATATCCAGATTGACATCACTCATTGCAGGGATCCAATAATGCTCTCTCTCATAATCGTAAGGTTTCACACCATTGTGCCTGAGCCCTGGCACTAATTTTGCCAGTTCATCAGATTTCACAGTTAACATGCCGCCTTCCCCCAAGGTCGTCAGATTCTTCTGTCCGTGGAAACTGAATGCACCAAAATCACCTATGGAGCCTGCCTTTTTCCCATCGTATTCCGCACCAATCGCCTGCGCACAATCCTCCACGACAAGGCAACCCCTGTCTGTCGCGATATCCATTATTGGGTTCATATCAGCCATAAGCCCGTACAGATGCACCGCGACTATGACCTTCGTACGTGGTGTTATATTCTTTTCTATAGATTCAGCAGATATTACCCGTGTATCGGGGTCTATATCTCCCCAGACGATTTTCGCTCCAGTCCTTCCGAATGGTATCGCACTGGCACAAAAGGTATGGGCCGGGATTATAACTTCATCGTGCTTTTTCAATCCAGTTAAAAGGGCGGCTACGTCCAGAGCATTGGTACAATTTGCCACAGCAAACGAATTTGGAGTGCCGTTATATGTACCGAAATCTTTCTGGAATTGGTTTAAAAACCTGCCCTGAGTTAGAGGATCCGCATGCTTCATTGCATCTACTATTGCGTTAATCTCTTCTTCAGAATAGTCAAAAGCTCTGCCACTCCAGTCTATTATATACCCATTGGACATACGGAATTTCACCAGCTCTTACAATTCCATTTTAATTTTTTTCTCTGTACCTTTTCAATATCGAGGATCTCTTCTGATTTATAAGTCATGGCCGAGGAAACTGATTTAATATCTCTTATCACTCGCCTGAGACCATCAGGTTCCAGTGATGCAGCATGATCCGTTCCTTTCCATGTCCTGTTTAATGTAAAGTGGCGTTCTATATATTCTGCTCCCAGCACAAAAGCAGCTATATCTATCGCTATGCCATTGTGATGTCCAGAGTACCCGATGGCTTTTATATCATCCAGGAATTTTTCCCGTAACCTTTTAATTTCAAGAAGGCAGACACTTTCATCAGGTACCGGGTATCCAGAAGTGCATGCATATAAGACAACATCTTTATTCCTTTTTTGTTCTTTCACCAAATCTACAATATCTTCTTCCTCTTTATGGGTCGTCATTCCAAGTGATAAATGAATATCACCTTGAAAGTTATTGCAGATATATTCTAAAATTTCAAAATTAGTATTGATTGCAGAAGGAATTTTAATGAATTTCGGATTCAAAGATACGATCTCCTTGGCAGAAGTCATATCCCATACGGAAGATGAGTATATTATTCCCATTTGTTCACAATAAGATTTTAGCTCCTTGTGCTGATTTAAATTAAATTCCAGAAATTCTCTATGTTTCCCGTACGTTTTCCCATAAGCATGATATTCCACAGGATGCGGTGCATTATATTCGGCTTCTGTCAAACATTCTTTCGGATTCCTTTTTTGGAATTTGACCACTTCTGCTTTACAGAAATATTTAGCTGTTTCGATCATTTCTTTAGCTATGTTGATATCTCCCATATGGTTGCAACCGATTTCTGCAACTACTGTTGCTGGTTTCATTTATTTACCTCATGTGATACAAATTTACTATATTCAAGAATTTGAAATGCTTTAAGCGTTTTATACTTGATTGCATTTTCGACCCATTCTAATTAACCTGTTTTATTTATTTTAAGCTTGCGCTTGTATTTTTCTGCAACATGTAACCATCATTCAAGATAGTTTGATGGTTAGAATCCTTTCTTTCTATTTCGCTTAAACATAACCTCAGTCCCTTTTCTAAGGTATACCCGGGCTTGTATCCAAATATCCTCTTGGCTTTTGTGATATCCGCATAGCTTTCCCTGATATCTCCTGTCAGTGCCTTTATAAACTCCGGCTCCAATTTCCTGTTTGAAATCTCAATGAGAACTTCTGCCAGCTCCTTAACTTTAGTGGGTTTGCCTGTCCCTATATTAAACACATTTCCAACAGCTTTCTTGTTCTCCAGCGTATTAAATATAACGTCCACCACATCCTCTATATATACAAAGTCCCTGGTCTGGTTCCCATCCCCGAATATCACAGGGTTCTTGTTATATTTTATCCTCTCAATGAACTTCGTGATCACACCCGAATAAGGACTACCTGGATTCTGGCGGGGGCTGAATATGTTAAAAGGGCGCAGACAAACCACCGGAAGCCCATAAAGGCTATGGTAAAGCATTGCGTATCTTTCGCCTGTAAGTTTGCTCAATCCGTAGGGTGAGAGTGGGTTGGTTGGGTGTTCCTCATTGATCGGAAGGGTTATCGGGTCGCCGTACACAGCGGCTGAACTTATATACACGAAACGCTCGATATCCGATTTTCTGGCTGCTTCAAGAAGGTTTAAGGTTCCATTGACATTGTTATCTGCATCATAAATCGGGTCTTCTACGGACTTATTGACACTTGTCTGGGCCGCTGTATGAATGATTGTATCTGCCTTACCGACAAGATCATTTACTATTTTCTGATTGCGTATATCTCCTTTTATTATCTTAATATTTGAAGAGAATTTTATATTATTTAAACTGTTAGAAAAGTTATCTATGATAGTAATCTCATTGTTCTCAGAAAGCCTCTCCCCTGCATATGAACCAACCTGCCCCAGTCCTCCAGTCAGTAATATTTTCATTATTAATCACACCCAAAACATCCTTGAAAGTATTTTATTGTTTCTTTTAATCCCTCCTCAAGTGAAACTTTAGGTTTCAACTTCTTGTCTGCTAACCATCTCCTTACACAGCGGCGCCTCTCCCTGCGGCAGCAGGCGCACATGTTAAAAACCATCGAAGGAGACGCCGTTTTTTGCTGAAACCCTCAAATAAACAGAAGGCTTTTCCACTCCGTACGATAAGATAATAAACCTAATTGACCATAAATAAAGAGCATGAAAGCAGTAATTCTTGCAGCCGGAGAAGGCCTGCGTTGCCGCCCTCTCACTCTGACACGTTCCAAAGTGATGCTGCCAGTTGCGAATAAGCCTTTACTGGAGCACATTATTAACGCGTTAGCCGGGAAAGGTATCAAGGAAATCGTACTTGTAGTAGGGTATAAGAAAGAACGGATAATGGATTATTTTGGCGAAGGAGTGGACTTTGGAGTGAAAATCAGCTACGTCTTCCAGGATGCGCAGCTTGGAACCGCGCATGCGGTGAAGCAGGTGAAGGATTACGTGGATGGCGATTTTCTTGTCCTTAATGGCGATAACCTCATAGACGCCGGCACGATCTCTGACCTCCTGGCTGGCAAAAGCGGCTCTATTACCCTGCTTGCAGTGGAGAGGGAACAGACCACAGGCTACGGGGTTGTAATTTCAGAGCACGGCAGGGTCACAAAGATACTGGAAAAGCCAAAAGAAGTGGTGAGCCACTTTATTAATGCCGGAGCATACATTTTCTCACTTGAAATTTTTGATGAGATTGAAAAAACGCCGCTTTCTGAAACCGGGGAATATGCTATTACAGATACCATACAGTCGATGATTCTTAATGGGAAAAACGTAAGCATGGTAGAATCAAAGTCCATGTGGATGGATGCCGTACATTCCTGGGACTTCCTTAAAGCCAATGCCGTGGTGCTAGAGGAGTACAAGAAAGAGCTGTCAGGGATTATCGAAAAGGGCGCCGTAATAAAAGGAAACGTAGCTATTGGGGAGAACAGCATCATCCGTGCCGGGTGTTATATAGTCGGACCGGTGACCATCGGAAAAAACTGCGATATCGGACCGAATACCGTGATTTTACCCTCAACCGCCATCGGAGATAATACCTCGATCGATTCCTCGGTGGAGATACAGAACAGCATACTCATGAACGACGTGCGGGTTGGCAGCAACTCATACATATCCAGTTCTATCATCGGAGCTAACAACAACATAGGTCCGCATTTCTCAACCGAGGTGGGAAAAGACCTTATGATAGAGATGAAAGGTATATTGCACCATGCAGAATTGCTCGGGACGGTGATAGGAGATGATAATTTCCTTGCTAACCGTGTTTTAATAAAAGCCGGGAAGTTTGTGGCAAATAACTGTAACATCGAGGCAGGGGTGACTGTGCATAAAGACATCCCTCCCGATTCTATTGTGGTCTAGTATGTGCGGAATTGTGGGATATAACGGCAGTAGACAGGCTGTCCCGATACTTATTGATTCCCTTGAAAGACTGGAATACAGGGGCTATGACTCTGCCGGGATTGCTGTTTTTAACAGCAACAAGATTGAAGTGTACAAGGATAAAGGCAGGATAATCGACCTGAAAAAAACTCTTGCAGGTATATCCGGCACCGTCGGGATAGGTCATACAAGATGGGCTACTCACGGCAAACCAAACAAAGTAAATGCCCATCCTCATACCTCAGGGAACATCGCCGTTGTCCATAACGGGATTATTGAGAATTACCAGGAATTGAGGGAAAAACTCTCACGCTCTGGATATGCCTTTGTCTCGGAAACGGACACGGAAGTACTGGCGCATCTCATAAACCACAATTATAAGAATAATCTTAAAGATGCGGTCATATCAGCCCTAAAAGACATAAAAGGCTCTTATGCGATTGCCGTTTTGTGCGGCACTGAACTTGTAGCTGCAAGAAAAGATAGCCCTCTCATAATAGGTATAGGCGATGGCGAGAACTTTATAGCCTCGGATGTTCCCGCCATTCTGAAATACACACGCAGGGTGATATATTTAGACGACATGGAGGTGGCTTCCGTTACCCCGGAGGGTGTTTTGGTTTTTGGTGCCGGAAAAAATCCCATAGAAAAAACCATAACCACTATTGATTGGGACCTGGAAGCCGCTGAAAAATCAGGGTATGAACATTTCATGCTCAAGGAAATACATGAACAGCCTAAAGCACTTCATGAGACTCTTGCCGGCAGGATATCAGAACTGGAAGGGAATATCTTCCTCGACGGTTTGAATCTGACCGAGAAACAGGTCAAAGAGCTGCCCAGGATAAGTATCATCGCATGCGGAACGTCATTCAACGCAGGGCTTCTTGGCAAATACCTGTTCGAGCAGTTCGCGCATATCCATGTCGATGTAGAGATAGCATCAGAGTTCAGGTATGCCCATTCCTCTCCCGGCTCCCTTGTTATCGTGATATCCCAGTCCGGGGAGACAGCCGATACCCTTGCAGCGCTACGCGAAGCCAAAAGTTTCGGGGTAAAAACACTGGCTATCACGAACGTGATGGGCAGTACAATAACAAGGGAAGTTGACGGCGTTATATATACAAGGTCAGGGCCTGAGATCGGCGTCGCCGCGACAAAGACTTTCGTTTCCCAGCTCGGAGTGCTGTATCTTCTCGCCCTGTATTTCGGGAAGAGCAAAGGACTTATCAGTCCCGACCGCATGAAACGCATGCTTGTATCCCTGAAGCAGATACCGGCGCAGATAACACGCATCCTCAGCAATAAAGAACTGATTAAAAAATATGCACAGAAATTTTCGTCATCAAATGACTTTTTCTTTATCGGGCGAACTATTAATTACCCGATTGCACTTGAAGGGGCCCTCAAACTTAAGGAAATCTCCTACATCCATGCGGAAGGCTATCCCGCAGGCGAACTGAAACACGGTCCTCTCGCCCTGATTACTAAAAACACGCCTGTTGTCGCGATAGCAACAAAAGGTTTGACATATGATAAAATGGTCAACAACATCAAGGAAATAAAAGCCAGAGAAGCTCCCGTCCTTGCAATTGCGGGTGAGAGGGACAGCGAGATTGAGAAATACGTGGATGGAGTGTTATGCGTGCCTGAGACAGAGGAAAGCCTCTCCCCCTTCCTGTCCACAGTTGTAGTGCAGCTTTTGTCATATTATATCGCAAAAGACCGCAACTGCGCCATCGACCAGCCCAGGAACCTTGCAAAAAGCGTGACGGTGGAATAAGCCGTGTCGTTATTCGGTTCATCGGGTATCAGGGGACTGGCAAATAAGGAAATAACTCCCGAACTTGCGCTTAAGGTCGGGCATGCGGTAGGATCGGTGCACGGTTCAGCTATAATCGGGCGTGACCCGAGAACCTCTGGCGAAATGATAGAACATGCCATGATCTCGGGGTTGCTTTCTGCTGGGTGCTGCGTGACCCGCGCAGGTATGGTGCCGACCCCGACCCTTGCTTTTGCGGCAAGGCGTCATGACTGCGGTTTGATGGTAACGGCATCGCATAACCCGCCTGAATACGCAGGTATAAAATTCTGGAACAGGGATGGAAGGGCATTTGATACCCGGCAGCAGGATGAGCTTGAATCGCTGATACAAAATGAGGACTGGAAGACCGCATCATGGGATGATATAGGCAAGGTCGAAATCGAAGCCAATATTATTGAAGAGCATTCGGCCTATATACTCAAAAACGTGGGCAAAGCATCGTTGAAGGTCGTGGTTGACTGCGGATGCGGGGCAGCTTCCGTTATCACACCCTTTGTGCTCAGGGAAATGGGATGCAAGGTGGTTTCGCTCAATTGCCAGCCGAACGGTCATTTTCCGGCAAGAAAACCTGAACCCGTTGATGAGACGCTCAGCATTCTGAAAAATACTGTGAAAGCCTCTGGCGCAGACCTGGGCATTGCCCATGACGGGGATGCGGACAGGATGATGGCTGTGGATAATCATGGACGATTCGTCAGCGGGGATAAGATGCTGGCTTTTTTTGCTCTCCGTGAAGCTAAAAAAGCCATCGTGGTTCCGGTCGATACTTCGAGGGTAATTGACGACCTCTTGGGCGGGATAAAAATTTCACGCACAAAGGTCGGGGATGTTTATGTTGCAGAAGAGTTAAATAAAATAGGCGGGGAATTCGGAGGCGAACCCTCAGGTGCATGGATTTTCCCGAAGCTCTCTTTCTGTCCCGACGGGATTTATGCTGCCGCCCGCCTGGTTGAGATAATAGAGAAAGAAGGCGATTTCAGCAAATTACTTGACGCAATACCCGAGTATCCAATCAAACGCGGCGCATTTCCCTGCGCGGATAAAGAGAAGGCTATGGCTAAAATTGCCCGGAAATTGGAGGAGTCCCCGTATTTAAATACTGGGACTTTCAATACCCTTGACGGCATCAGGGTTGACCTCGAAGATGGCTGGATACTTGTCCGCCCCAGCGGCACCGAGCCAAAAATCAGGATAACGGTGGAATCCATGGAGAGGTGCAGCGAGCTGTATAATATGGTTTCTGAGATTGTAAGGGAGGCGATAGCATGAAAGCGGTCATTCTTGCGGCAGGAAAGGGGACTAGAATGGGACCCCTCACTGAGAACAGGCCCAAGGCAATGCTTCCTGTGGCAAATAAACCCATACTTGAGCATATTATCGTTAACCTGAAAGCAGCAGGCATCAGGGAGTTTTTGATAGTTACCGGTTATCATAAAGAAAAGATTACAGATTATTTCAAAGACGGCTCCGGGTTAGGTGTTGATATAGAATATATCGAGCAGAAGGTCCAGAAAGGAACTGCAGATGCCATAGCGGTTGCAAGAGATTCGATAAACGAAAGGTTCCTTGTAACTAACGGTGATGTTTTTACGGGTATTCCGGATATCAAGAGAATCTGCAATGCTAAAGGAGAGGCTGTCCTAACAGCGATGAAAGTGGCAAATCCAGAGGTGTATGGGATTTTGTATGTCAAGGGGAAGAGCGTAGAAAGACTCGTTGAAAAACCCAGAAAATCCGCCTCCGACCTTGCAAACGCCGGCATCTACATCTTTGAGCCTTCGATATTCGATGCCATTGAAAATACAAAGCCATCCCCGCGGGGGGAACTTGAAATAACGGATTCCATCCAGCTCCTGATTGATTCCGGAAGGGAGGTGAACCACACTGAGCTTTCTGAATGGCATGATATTGGATTCCCCTGGCACCTGTTTTCCGCCAATGAAATGATGTTGAAAAACAAAGCCGATTGGGACATTCATGGCGAGATAGAGCCCTATGCAACCCTGAAAGGCAATGTGGCTGTCGGCGAGGGTACCATAATAAGAAACGGCGCTTATATTATCGGACCTGTGGTCATAGGAAAGAACGGCGACATCGGACCAAACTGCTTTATCAGACCTTTTACCAGCATCGGGGACGGGGTACGTATAGGAAATGCCGTTGAGGTGAAGAACAGCATCCTGATGAACAGGACACATATAGGTCATTTGAGTTATGTTGGAGACAGTGTCATCGGAGAAGGCTGCAATTTTGGAGCCGGCACAAAGGTGGCGAACCTGAGGCATGACGGCAGGACGATAATGATGAAACTCTCGGGAAAGAGATTCGATTCGGGCAGGAGGAAATTAGGCGTGATAATGGGGGATAACGTGCACACAGGTATAAACAGTATGATCAACGTGGGCGCAACGGTAGCCAGCGGGGCGTGTATCGATCCTGGGGAGTTTATTAAAGGAGCTTATCCCTGAACAATCCCTCATTTTAAATCCACACTTTCAAATAATTATAAAGCATTATATATCCGGCAAGCAGCAGTGTCAAAAGCAGGCTTTTCTTCCACTCGGTATTCCACCATGCCCCGAAAAACAGCCCGATAAGAAAGCCGATGACATGCGATATATAAGCCACATTTCCCCCGGACCCGACTGACGCTATATTGAAGATGAAATACAAGAGAGCCAATGGTCCCAACGGCGAGAGAAATTGAATCGAATACCCGGGGCGGCGAACCAGCAAAACGGCAGCCATGACCGCAAATATCGCCGCTGAGGCACCAAGCATATCGGCGCCGGGATAGAATGGAATGCTCAGGACGAACGAAAGTATTCCTCCTGTAAAGAACACTGCTGCAGTCCGCCGTGCGCCTACCTCATTCTCAAGGCTGCTTCCGAATACATACAGGAAAAGCATGTTGCCTGCAAGATGGACAAGGCTTGCATGGACGAACAACCCTGTTAAGAGTGTGTAATATCCTCCATGAAATAGCGCATATTCGCTGAAGGCAAGATTGTTTGATGTGTTCCATGCGTATAAGCTGAAAGCTGTGCATAGAAGTATCAGCAGGTTTGTAAGCTTCATTGCGATGTCACAAGTTTTCTTGTATGTTCTGCAACTTCCAGGGGTTCAACGCGCAGCCTTGCCACGCCGCTGTCCATAGCAGCCTGCGCCACGGCTGAAGCAACAGTGGGGGCAACTCTCGGATCAAAAATGCCGGGTATAATCAGTTCCTCCGAAGGCTCGGACACCAGCGAAGCCAGTGCACTTGCCGCTGCCAGTTTCATTTCCTCATTGATATCCTTTGCCCTTACGTCCAGCGCACCCCTGAAGATGCCCGGAAAGCCAAGGGCGTTGTTTATCTGGTTTATGCAGTCTGAACGCCCCGTCCCGACGATGCGCGCCCCAGCTTTCTTTGCTTTTTCAGGCATAATCTCTGGCACAGGGTTTGCAAGCGGGAAAACGATCGCATCATCAGCCATGGAACGCACCATATTCTCAGAAACTATACCGCCTACCGATAAACCAATAAAAACATCGGCTCCTTTCATTGCATCGGCAAGAGACCCGGAGATTTTATTTTTGTTGGTAAGCTTCGCAAGCTCTTCTTTAGCTGGGTTCAAATCACCTCTGCCTTCATAAATTATGCCTCTGGAGTCGCATACAAGAATATCCTTTACCCCTTCATTTATCAGGAGCCTGGCACCTGCAGTGCCCGCAGCTCCCGCTCCGCTTATGACCACTTTTATCTCATTGAATTTTTTCCCTACTACAGCTAAGGCGTTAATCAAGCCTGCAAGCATTACCAGTGCAGCGCCGTGCTGGTCGTCGTGAAACACAGGGATATCGAGCAATTTCTTTAAGCGCGTCTCTATTTCAAAACACCTCGGAGCGCCAATATCTTCAAGGTTGATACCTCCGAAAACAGGCGCAATGTTCTTTACGATATTGATTATCTCATCGGTATCCTTTGTATCAAGGCATATTGGAAACGCGTCCACACCCGCAAAGACCTTGAAAAGCATGGCTTTCCCCTCCATTACCGGCATCGCAGCCAAAGCCCCGAGGTCGCCCAAACCGAGCACGGATGAGCCGTCACTCACAACAGCCACAAAGTTTGCTTTTCCGGTATAGCGGTAGACATCCTCGCTGTTTTTATGAATCCGAAGGCACGGCTCGGCAACCCCGGGTGTATAGGCGAGGCTCATATCTTCTTTTGTTTTTACACTGACTTTGCTTTTCAGGGCTATTTTCCCATGATGGGATTCATGAAACCGAAGCGCCTTTTCATATATTGAATTTTTCATCCATCTCACTCCTCTTGTGCCATTTCCACTGCTTTTTTATGTAACTCTCCTGCCTTATGTATTCCGCCTTTGATGCCCCGAAGAGCCCTGCACGGGTACTGCTGCACAAGAAGCCCTGCTTTTCCCGGCGCACCTTTTATGCTCGCCCCCACAAGCCCCTTCGCCATGTGCCATGTGCTCCCGCAGGGTGCGCCGCGGAGCACCTCCACGTTTGAGATGATGCCACCCTTTGTGGTTATCCTGATCCTGGGTCTTCCGAAACATGAAGCGAATTCGTCAATGACATTATTACCGCATTGTTCTATATCACAGCAGATTTCGTGGATTTCGATATGCATATTATATTTTTCAGAAATCTTTTGAAGCTCGGATAACCCGCCTGCCCTTGCCGCGCCGCCTGCGATAATTACTGCCCGGGCACCGTTCTCTCCTGCGAGGCGCACGATTTCCGGGGTAAGGTCGGGGTGAAGGGTATATGCTATGACAAGGTCATTTGAAAATACGCTCTTATCAAGATTCAGGTCAGCCAAAAAATCAGATGGAGCCTCTATAAAATCGGGAAGTGACTCAGGGATTTGTAAGGAAGAGACCTTGAAATCAGAATTTTTTTTGATATTTTCTATTAAACGCAAACCGTATTTCCCTCGCGTTATTACGCCGATTGTTATCATTGATTTATTATTGTCGCTTTAGTATTTTGGTCTTGCGGAATTTAATCAAAACCTTCTTATCTTTTTACACTGTAAAAGAAAGTGATGAGTGCTCAAATAATCCAGTCCTCAAACTCACTCGAAGGCATGACCATAGTCCTTGGAATCACGGGCAGCATCGCAGCCGTGCGGTGCGTTGAGCTTGCCCGTGAATTGAGAAGGCGTGGCGCAAGTGTGTATGCCGTAATGACGCAGGCTGCGCAGAAAATCCTGAATCCTGAAGCCATGCGCTATGCTACGGGCAATCCGGTGATTACAGAAATAACAGGCGATGTGGAACATGTGGAATTCTGCGGAATCGGTGGAAGGGCTTCTCTTTTGCTGATCGCGCCGTGTACTGCGAACACCATCGGGAAGATGGCACACGGGATAGACGATACGCCGGTCACAACCTTTGCGACAACGGCTTTTGGCTCAGGTATCCCGATAATAATAGTGCCTGCGATGCATGAATCCATGTACGACCACCCGATAGTTATTGAGAACACAGGGAAACTCGTTGAGTTGGGAGTTGAATTCGTGAATCCCATAACCGAAGAAGGCGCGGCTAAGATAGCCACAAATGAAGAAATCGTGCTTCGGGTGGAGAGGGCACTTGGAGGGAAATCGCTGGCGGGCAAACGCATCCTTATCACAGGGGGCGCAACCGCAGAGGCTATTGACCCCATCAGGATACTAACCAACCGCGCCTCCGGAAAGACAGGAATCGAGCTTGCGCTTGAGGCTTTCAGGAGAGGAGCGGATGTCACTCTTGTTCACAGGGGATGCATCGGGTTTCAGGGGATATGCGAATTCGATGTAGAGAGCGCGAGGGATATGACCGATACCGTGCTTGGGGAGCTTGGTAAGGGATACGACCTGCTGATAAGCGCAGCTGCGATATCGGATTTTACAGTTACTCCATCCAAGAATAAGATAAAATCGGGTAAAGAGGTTACGCTGACCCTGAAGCCAGCGCCCAAACTCATCAAAGAGGTGCGTTCAAAATACCCTGAACTGAAAATTATTGGCTTTAAAGCAGAAACTGGCGTAACGGAAGAGGAACTGGTAAGAAGGGCGCGCGAATCGCTGGAAGCCTCCGGGCTCAGCATGGTTGTGGCAAACGATGTATCAAGAGGCGGCATGGGAGCGGATACAAACGATGTTTATATTATCGATGACACGGTTAAGCGGGTTTCGGGAACCAAAAGTGAGATAGCAAAGGAAATCATGGATAAAGTTGAAGATATTCTTGGTATAGAAACCGCAGATAAACGCAGATGAACGCAGATTTGCTAATTTGTTTAAGTTAAAGGCACAGTTTTATGAAAATAATTACCATCGACCCGTGTTTCACAAAAGGAGAGGAGGATTTATTCAGCGGGGAGGCTGAGCTCGGCAGTATAAAAATAACGCAGGATGCAGTTGAAGAGCTTAAAAAACATTTCGATAGCGTGCAGGTTACTCCTGACAACGAGATGCTCATACTTACAAACCCGCCTGTTGAGAAGATCATAGTTTTCGATACAGGGCGCGCCATAATCAGGCGCATTGCAAGCAAGGAGCTTGCGGTGAGCAGGTTTGAGATGCTGGAGAAGGTGCTTGCGTTACAATAAAGGATTATTTTATGAACAATCATAAAAAGAGTCTAATGTTAAAGGATTTGTATAAATATTGTGCAAGTCCGATTGAAGACAAATCCGATCTGAAAAATAAAACTTCTGTTTATGAATATTTAATTAAGAGGCGTTTTGAATTGTATTTTAGCAATAGAGATGGGTGCTCGCTTAACCTATTTCCACTTATTGGAGATTTAACTCCTGATATGGAACTATCCACCTCATTAAACGGGCATGGAATTGTAATTGCTATCGAGATTAAGTTTTATGAAGGTTCGAGTGAAAATAAAAAAAATGCGAGAAGAATTGCTAGGCGTAGAATGGATGATTATATCGCTGCTTATAAAGAAAAATTTCCCTATGAATCTATCATACCGTTATTTATAACTCAAAATCAGGATTTCAATAATAATCCTAACAAGTATCCTTGCGTTATTTTTCCATTGGAAAAACTCGATGATGAAATAGAGTTCGATTTGCATACAATTATTCGAGAAAAAATAGTAGAATATCTAAAAAACAGTTCAGAAATTCAAAACCAGATTTCATAAGAAAAGGCAATGTTATGACCAGCGACTGCATCTTCTGCAAAATCATTAAAGGCGAGGCGCCTGCAAATTTTATTTACAGGGATGAGAACATGGTGGTCTTTCACGATACAAGACCTAAAGCGCCTGTCCATGTGCTTATTCTTCCTGTGGAGCATATTGAAAGCGTAAATTCCCTTGATGAGCGCCACAGCGCCATCATCTCCAGGATGATTCTCAAGGCGAAGGAAATTGCGAGAATACTGGGGATAGACGAGAGCGGCTACAAAGTGATAATAAACGTAGGCAGGGGAGGAGGACAGATAATCTTCCATCTGCACATACATCTCATAGGCGGGTGGGCGAGAAGTGAAATTTAATCTAAATCACCGCAAAGCCGCAGAGGGCGCAAAGATTTTGGGGGTTATCGCATTTTGTGTCGGCGCCGTGGTCTGGGAATAGGATGGCTGAATTATTTTTGACTGTTCGGCGCCGTTCTTGAGTTTTGCAGCGGGATGCTGTGGATTGGGTGTGGGGTGCCGGTAAGACAGAGTCGTTTTGACAGGATTGGTGCAAGAATGAGTCAAAGTTCAAGAAATAAGCTTAAGAATTGACAAGCAAATAGAGAATGATATGCAAGTACAGAAAGTGCTGGGTCGGATGAAGAAATTAGAAAAAGAGATACAGGAATTAAGGAGAGGTCTATATTCTCAGATAGAAGTTCCTATTGTAAAACAAAAAAGAGGGATGCATAAAGCTGCGCTGGATTTTTTAAAGCTGAAAGAGGTTCAGGATAAAATCGAAATAAGTTCCGTTGAACTTGTAAGAAAAGAGCGAAAGCATGCGAGGGGTTATTAATACAAGGGTAACTCTTGATTCTAACGTGCTTATTTCTGCTGTAAAAAATAATGAAGAATATAGCAAAGAATGCAGTGAGATATTGGGTTATGTGGGAACATCATTCCTGCTCTATCAACCCCCAATCTGTATTACAGAGCTATACAATGCAATTGGAAAGACAAAAGGCGAATCTGCGGCAAAGAAGGCATTGAAGGATTTTTATAAAATGGTTTACCATCTGGAAGATTATGGTTCTCGCATTCAGTGCGAAAGGGTCGGAAAAACTGGCTTAAAGTATCGGGTTTATTCAGCCGATGCCTTTTACTTACAGACATCGCTTGATTTTAAGACCATGCTTATATCCCTGGATAAAGAGGATTTTATAGATAGAATCAAAGCAAAGAAAGCCGCCTTTAAAGTTTATCATGTGCGGGATGCTCTTAGCGAATTATTGGCATGATGTGCCAGTGATAAAGACCGGCATACTAATAACTCCGTAACCTTCTATTCTACTCTCATCGACCCGCACCTTGGCATCGGGTGGACGACAATGGATAACAGCGAACTCAAAAAGAACTCTTGGTGAAATTTTTAACAAGCTGCACTTTGCGTTCTTTGTGCGCTTTGTGTTTTTATTCGATGAGGATACCGCAAAGCCGCAGAGGCTCGACTCAGGCTTTGCGCGCCTCCGCGGTGAATCAGTCACTCTTTTTCGCTTAAAAGCGAGACCGTTTCAATTTATCAATACGAATTAAAACGTCTTGGTTCATATCCAATAATTGGTCGTATGAATCGGGAGATGAATTCATTTAGGATATGGTGCAAAAATTTTGATTTTAATTTTATTCTTTGATTCAATCAGAGTCACGGTTTTATGGGGAATATATATATGAAAGAGAATTAATTGTTAATGAACAAGGGTATAGAAAAGATGTGGATAAAATGATAAAAGTATTTATAAGCTCAACTTTTCGAGATATGGAAAAAGAAAGAAAACTCCTTCGTGATAAATTAAAACCTGCTCTCCTTACTGTCGGCATGGAGGATTTTTTTCCTGACGGAAAAACATCCCAAGAAATTGCCATCAAAAAATTGAAAGACAGTGATATTGTGATTTTTCTTATCTCTCCTTATTACGGTTCTTTTTTGAAAGAATGTAAAGTCAAAGATTGTAAAGAAGAATGCACCCTTGGTGAAATATCCTATACTCATTGTGAATATAAAGTAGCTTTGGCAGATAATAAACCTCATCTGGCTTATATAATTGATAAAGGCTGGGATACGATAAGAATTCTAAAGGAATGGAAGGAAATTGATTGGCGACAAGTTAAGGACAGTTCGATTTTAAATGAATTGAATAGTGACGAAATTGAACACTATTTTGAAGTTGCAAAAAAAGTTTGGAGATTTAAAGAAGAAGCAGAAATGGAATTCTGTCCAAGCATAGATATTGATGATATTAAAACAATAACTGGACATTTGGCTACTAATATTGGAAAATGGTATTCTGAAGGAAAGATAAATCTTAAGGATTTTTGCGGGAGAAAAGAAGAACTGAAAGATTTACTTGAAAAAATGGATGAAAGTGTTGAAGTTTATGGTGTTGGAGGGATTGGCAAAACAACTTTGATTCATGTAGCTTTGATCATTCAAAGATTAAACGGGATGAAAATTGTTACAGTGGGTACGAAACAATCTTATATAACTGATTCAGGATATAAATTTTTTAGAGAAAATTTCAAGAAGAATCAATATGAGACCATCGGAAATAAAATAGCACTGGATGATATTATGTATGCTTTATCTGTTCCTGATGGAATAAGAACGAAACAGAAAGACGAAAAGATTAGAATAATTGCAGGTAAAATTGAGAATGAAAATATATTCTTATTTATTGATGATTTTCAATTGGCGGATGATGATGTTAAGGAATTAGTAAAAAATACGCACAGGAACATGGTTCTCGCATCAAAAAAGAAAATGGGTTTGACAAAAAACGAACTCCATCTTACTGGAATTGATGCTGAAGATAGAGGAGAACTTATAGACTTGATAGCTTATCGTTTGGATGAAGAAATCAGTGATGAAGTAAAGGAGAAAATTAAAGATATATCTGAAGGACATCCTGTTTTCACGGAAATACTCGTAAGAAATAATGAGATGATAAATTTTCAGAAACTTAAAGAGTACAAACAGGCGTTTGATTTATCAAATCCTGATCATGTTGCAGAGTTCTTAAGCAGGGTGATAGAGGAAGTCCTTAGCAAAGACGCATTTATTTTATTAAAGAATCTATCGGTCATTAATACAGATTTGGAAACTAATCTTGATGTTGAAGCAATTAAGCGAATTTACCCTACAGATTTTAATAAAATTTTTAGAGAACTGATTGATACTGGTTTCTTAGAAAAAAGAAGGGGAGATGATGGAATATACAGATTCTCGTATAAACATATACAGGAGGCGATGAAAGGAGATGAAAAAGAGATGCATGGAAAGGCGATTGAATATTATAAAAATAAAAGTGAGAAATTCCAAGATTACGATGATGTTGTAGAAATTTTATATCACAGTTCAAAATTAAGCCAAGATGCAAAATTAATTAATATTTTCTTGGGTTTAAGCGAAAATTTAAGACCGGTACACTATGGTTTTAAAAGGCTTATAGATGTTGGCGAGGAACTGAAAAATTACTTTGGAGACGATGAAAAGGCATCTATATTGGGGACACTCGGAATCCTATATAGCAATCTAAATAAGTTCGAGGACGCAGAGAGGTCTTACAAGGAGGCTTTGAAATTTTATAAGAAACTGGCAAAGAAGAGTCCAGATGCTTACCTGCCTTATGTTGCTAGGGCTCAGAACAATCTTGGAATCTTATACAGCGATTTAGAAAGGTTTGAGGATGCGAAGAAGGCACTTATAGAGGCTTTGAAAATAAGTAAGGAACTGGCAAAAAAGAATCCTGATGCTTACCTACCTGAAGTCGCTAGTGTTCAGAACAATCTTGGAACCTTATATGGTGATCTAAAAAAGTTTGAGGATGCGGAGAAGGCATTTACAGAGACTTTGAAATTTTATAAGAAACTGGCAAAAAAGAGTCCAGATGCTTACCTGCGTTATGTCGCAGGAGCTCAGAACAATCTTGGAATCTTATATAGCCACCTAAAAAAGTTTGAGGACGCGGAGAAGGCATACACAGAGGCTTTGAAAATAAGTAAGGAACTGGCAAAAAAGAGTCCAGATGCTTACCTGCCTGAAGTCGCTACAAATCAGAACAATCTTGGAATCTTATATAGGCATCTAAAAAAGTTTGAGGACGCAAGGAGGGTATTCACAGAGGCTTTGAAAATACGTAAGGAACTGGCAAAAAAGAGTCCAGATGCTTATCTTCCTGATGTCGCTGCAACTCAGAACAATCTTGGAACCTTATATAGGCATCTAAATAAGTTTGAGGATGCGAGGAAGGCATACACAGAGGCTTTGAAAATACGTAAGGAACTGGCAAAAAAGAGTCCAGATGCTTACCTTCCTGCAGTCGCTAAGGTTCAGAACAATCTTGGAATCTTATACAGCGATTTAGAAAGGTTTGAGGATGCGAAGAAGGCACTTATAGAGGCTTTGAAAATAAGTAAGGAAGTGGCAAAAAAGAATCCAGATGCTTACCTGCCTGAAGTCGCTAGGGTTCAGAACAATCTTGGAATCTTATATGGCCATCTAAATAAGTTTGAGGATGCGGAGAAGGCATACACAGAGGCTTTGAAAATACGTAAGGAACTGGCAAAAAAGGTTTCCACTAATGATATTGCACATTAGGATAATACCACCACGAATTGAACCTGTTTTTAAAACCGACAAAACTTTAAGCTTAATAGCAGTGTAGATGCGAGAAAGTGATACCATGCAGATACTGCTCATTCATTCAGACTACATAGAATACGAGACCAAAAGAAGCACGCCTGTTGCTGAGAAAATAGACGATACCCTGAAAAAAGGGCGGATGGAGGAAGCCCTCACGGTTTTTGTGGCTGTTGAGAAGAATGATGAAGAAAACATCGAATATGCCGCTCAACAGACAGCAGAGGAAATAAGAAAAGTCACGGAACAGGTAAAGACAAACCGCGTGATGTTATATCCCTACGCACACCTGAGTTCAAGCCTCTCCTCCCCAAAAGCGGCTATTGAAGCCCTGAAAAACCTTGAAGAATTACTTAAGGAGGCAAAATTTGAAGTTAAGCGCGCACCCTTCGGCTGGTATAAATCCTTCACAATAAAGTGCAAGGGGCACCCGCTTTCAGAGCTTTCAAGAACAATAAGGACAGGCGGCGAGGAAAAATGCGTTACGGTCATAAAGGAAACGGCTAAGGAGGAAGTGGTATCTGAAGCCCTGAAATCCGAGGCAAAAGCGACGTCATACTGGCACATACTGACGCCTGAGGGTGAATTACTCAAGCCTGAGAATTTTGATTTTACAGGGCATGACAATCTTAAGAAATTCGTAAATTATGAGATTCACAAGAGCCGCGCCGTTGACAAAATCCCTCCTCACGTAGAACTCATGAGGAGGCTTGAGCTTGCGGATTATGAGCCTGGCTCAGATTCGGGGAATATGCGTTTCTATCCCAAGGGGCGGCTTATGAAGAGCCTTATTGAGACCTATGTGCTGGATGAAACCGCAAAAAAGGGTGCAATGGAAGTTGAGACGCCCCTGATGTATGATATGAACCATCCCACTCTTAAAAAATACCTCGACCGCTTCCCTGCGCGGCAATATTCTATCGAGGCAGACAAGAAGCAGCTTTTCCTTCGCTTCGCCGCATGCTTCGGGCAGTTCCTCATGAACCACGACATGACCATATCGTACAGAAAAGGCGCTTTCAGCGAAGTATTACGTCTCCGTCTGTGTGATTGCAGTTGTGGCTGCCTGCTACCAAGCATGGTTAGACGAGTACAGGCGCGACAACGGGCTCGAAGCCACAGTGGCCGCCCTAAGACACGAAAAAGAGCGTAGTCAGCCTACCCAAAC